>NZ_PIGG01000065.1 GCF_002924445.1 Minwuia thermotolerans | reverse complement strand
GCTGAATGGTGCTTGCGGGTCTTGCGGCGGATGTCCTTCACGGCCTGGTCGACCGTGGCTCTTTGCTTACCGGATTTCTGTCTCATCTCCACTCCTCGGCGGTTACGATGAGCCAGAAATCCTCCGCTAGGCAATCACATCAAAATGGCCCAAAGGCGCTGACCGGGGACAGGCTGCGCGCGCCGCTCGATCTCGTGCTGGTCCGCAAGATCGGTGCGCCGGGCCAGCCGGAGCTCGCCATGGGCGCAATTGCCGAAGGGGAACCGCCCGCCATCGTCCGCAACGAGGACGTCATCCGCGCGCTCGGGATCGACCGGCTCCGTTTCGATGCCATGAAGATGAAAGCGCTCGAGGAGATCGCAGAGCGCCGCCGGCGCTATATTGGCCAGCGGCCCCGTGCCGAAATCGCCGGGAGGATCGCCATCGTGATCGACGACGGCGTGGCGACGGGCGCGACCACGCGGGCGGCGCTGCGATCGGTGCGGGCGCAGAGACCGCGCCAACTCATCCTTGCCGTGCCGGTCGCTCCTGCCAGCCTGCTGGAGGTCCTGCGCCTCGAGGCGGACCGCGTCGTCTGTCTTGAGGCGCCGCACGACCTCTACGCCGTCGGCATCCACTATCGAAAGTTCGATCAGACAAGCGACTCGGAAGTGATCGAGATGCTCGCCCGCGACCCGGCGACGCGCGTTGTTGCCCATCCAGGAAAAGGAGAAACCTGATGTCGCCGCTGTTCTTCGCCCTCGACACGTCGCACGAATATGGCGAGCGCATCGCCCGGGCCCTCGAGATCGCGCCGGCCGACCACGAGGAACGCGCATTCGAGGACGGGGAGCACAAGGCGAGGCCGCTGATCGACGTCTGGCGCCAGGAGGCGCTGGTGTTCCACACATTGCATGGCGAGCCGGGACGCAGCGCGAACGACAAGCTCTGCCGCCTGCTGTTCTTCGCCGCCGCGCTGAAGGACGCAGGCGCCGACAGGGTGACGGCGATCGTGCCCTATCTCTGCTACGCGCGGAAAGACCGTCGCACGAAATCCCGTGACCCGATCACGTCGAAATATGTCGCCCGAATGTTCGAGGCCGCTGACGTCGACGCGGTCCTTACCGTCGACGTGCACAATCTCGCCGCCTTCGAGAATGCCTTTCGCCGTCCGGTGATCAACGTCGAGGCGACCACGCTGTTCGTCCGTCATTTCGCGTCGCGTCTCCGGGGCGAACGGATCGCGGTCGTTTCGCCTGACGTCGGCGGCACCAAACGGGCCGAACAGTTCCGCAGCGCGCTGGGCGCCGCGCTCGGCGTCGAGCCAACCTCGGGCTTCGTCGAGAAGCGTCGCAGCAGCGGCGAGGTCAGCGGCGACTATTTCGTTGGCGATGTCGAAGGGCGGACGGTGATCCTGTTCGACGACATGATAAGCACCGGCACGACGCTGGCCCGCGCCGCAGCCCGATGCCGCGATGCCGGCGCGGCAAAGGTGCTGGCCGCCGCCACGCACGGTGCCTTCAGCCAGCCGGCCGTGGCCACGCTTTCGGACGCAGGGCTTGAGGAAATGGTGGTCACGGACACGATCGCGACGCCACCGGCCATCCGGGAGGCGCTGGGCGACCGTCTCGCCGTTCTGTCGACGGCGCCGATCCTGGCCGAGGCGATTATCGCCCAGAAGGCGCCTGACGGAGACAATTGACGCGGGCGGACCAGGTTCACCGCCGTCCGCTATGTCAGGGAGTGGCTCGGCCATCAGGCCGCTTCCGATTACGTACCTATGATCGGCGGCGGGCGGGTCCAGATTCACTGCCTGTCCGCCGCGCTGAAGTTCCGGCAGCGGGCCATCCGCGCCGGCGAAATGGAGTGGGCCGGGCTCGCGGCCGACCCCTGACACATATGGTCAAGCCGACGGCGCTCAGGCGGCGCGCCGCGCCGTCTGCAGGCCCGCGACGCGCTCGGTGTCGTGCAGCAGCGCGATCGCTTCCGAGGGCGTCAACCAGTGCTGCAGCGCGGTCAGGTCGCCCGCCAGTTCCGCCTTGGCGCGAGCCACCAATGCTTCGGCATCGAAGGCCGGATCCACGGCCCCGCCCGGCAGTTGCGCCAGGTGCCATTGCCGCAGCGCCGCATCGTCGGCGAGCCGCTGGAGCGCAGGGGCAGCCGGGAAATTCTCCCGAAACCCGGCGTGACGCTCCACCTCGGTCAGGATCGCCGGCCGCGCCGGCCCCTCCTCGGGCGTCAGCAACAGCCCTGCGCGGCGCAACGCGCTGCCGAGGCGCGCGCTGCCACTTGCCCACTCGAGCACACCCGCGGAGATCAGGCCGCCGCTCACCGGCGCCAGCCAGAGCAGGAGATCGGGATTGAGCTGGAAGGCCAGTGCGCCCAGACCGGCGCCGGCCGCGATCTGCAGGCGATGCGCCTTCAGCGCCGCTGCAAACGGAACCCGGCCGTCGTCGCGGCGCTGCGGCTTCCAGCCGCTGTCCCGACCACTCAGCACCTCGGCGACGAGACGGCTCTGCGCGATCATCATCACGGGCGCGTAGAGCGCCGAGAGAACGGTCTCCGCCAGTGCGCCGCCGATCAGCCGGAAGGAGCCGCCGAAGGTCCGACGCTGGCGGGCGTCGAGCAGGACGACGACGACACCCATCGCCTTCGGCGCGAGCAGGATCGCGGTCGAGAAGAGAAACAGTTCAACCGCGCGTTCGGAATCGAAGACCGGCCAGACGGGAAACAGGGACGGACCGGCGAAATAGCCCGGCTGGCCCACCAGGGCCTGGGCCGCGAGCACCAGACCGACGACGACCAGCATCAGCCATAGCGGCGAACTGAGATAGGCCATTATCCCGGACAGGAGATGCAGCCTCGACGGCAGCACCAGCCCCTGCGCCAACAGAAAGCGCGCATGCTGCAGGTTGCCCTGGCACCAGCGGCGATCGCGCACGATCACGTCCTGCAGCGCGGGCGGGGCCTCCTCGAAGCTGCCGGCGAGGTCTGCGTCGAGACGGATGCCATAGCCCGCCCGGCGCAGCAGCGCGGCCTCTATGAAGTCGTGGCTGAGCACGTGCCCGCCGAAGGGCGGGCGTCCGCGCAGTTCCGGCAGGCGCGCTGCCGCCGCGAAGGCGCAGGTGCGGATGATCGCATTGTGACCCCAGAAGTTGCCGTCGCGTCCGTGCCAGGCCGCCAGGCCGCGGGTCACGACAGGGCCGTAGCAGCGGTTGGCAAATTGCTGCATGCGGCCGTAGAGACTTTCGGCGCGCCATACCGCCGGCGCGGTCTGAAGCAGGCCGAGACCGGGATCGGACTCGATCCGCCGCGCCATCTCCACCAGCGTCTCCGGCGCCATTACGCTGTCGGCGTCCAGCACCGCCATCGCCTCGTAGCCGCCGCCCCAGCGCATCACCCAGTCCGCGATGTTGCCGGCCTTGCGCTCCGTGTTGCGGCGGCGATGACGGTAATAGACAGGACAGCGCGGATCGGATTCGCGGACCAGCCCCGAATAGACGACTTCCTCCTCGACCCAGGCGTCCGGCCGGTTGGTGTCGCTCAGCACGAAGACGGCGAAACGATCGGGCGCCACGGCGGCCAGTCCGCGGGCGATCGCTCCGATCGAAGCCGCAACGCGGCCCGGCCGCTCGCAATAGACCGGAAACAGCACCGCGGTCCGGATGCCGGGCAGCGCCCCGCCGACCGGGCGGCGCAGCCGCCGCGGCGCCGGTGCGAGCAGCGCGATGAAGCCCACCACGGCCTGGCAGCCGGCGAAGCTGATCCAGGTGAAATTGACCGCGAAGAGCGCAAGAAACAGCCACTGCAGGCTGGTGACGCCGTCGGTCGCCAGAACCCGGTACATCTCGTGGACGCCGAATGCCGTCAGCGCCACCGAGCCGGCCGCGACGAGAATGCGGGCCAGGAAGACGGACAGGGTATTGCGCCAGCCGCCGACCCGCGGCGCCCGCGTGCCGTCAACCGCCTGGCGGGGCATGTCGAGACGCTGCTCCGGCGGCAGGGCGGGCGCCGTCACCGGCGCGTGCGGCTCAACCCTCGGCCGTCCAACGGTAGAGCCAGGTCTCTCCGACAGGGACATCATCGCGCTTTGGCTGGACACGGATTTCGCTCAGGGGCTGTCCGGAGGGATCGAACCGGACGGCAGCCCTGAGCCCGCCGGTGATCTCGTTGACGTGGACGGTGGCCTGTCGCAGGACACCGGGGACGCAGGTAACGTCGAGGCTCAGATCCGCCGGATCCAGACCCGGCACGGGCGCGTAGTCGATGACGATCTCGCGCTCATCGGATTCGAAGGCCATGCCCTGGGCGCTGCGGATGACGCGGGCCAGGCCCGGCGGCGGCGGAACGTCGTCGGGGAAGCTCACCTGCCAGGAATAGGCATAGGTCTCCCCTTCCAGCAGCGGCTCGGCCGGGCGCCAGTAGGCGACGATGTTGTCGTTGGCCTCCGAGTCGGAGGGGATCTCGACCAGCACGACATGCCCGCGTCCCCAGTCCCCGACAGGCCGGACCCAGGCCGACGGGCGGAGTTCGTAGCGCGCTTCCAGATCCTGGAACGCCTCGAAGCCGCGCTCCCGCTGGATCAGACCGAAGCCCTTCGGCGACTGATCGACGAAGGCGGCGATCTGGAGGGTCCGGGGGTTGGCCAGGGGCCGCCAGATCCGCTCGCCGCGGCCTGTCAGCATCGCCAGACCGAGCGAATCATGCACTGCCGGCCGATGGTCGGGACGGCTGTCCATGTCCATCGGGCCGTGCATGAACATGGACGTCAGCGCGCCGAGTCCGACATGTTCGACCGTCCGGCGGGGGAACAGGGTCGCCTCCACGTCCATCGTCGTCGGATCGCCGGGCCGGACCGTGAAGTGATAGGCGCCCGTCAGGCTCCGGCTGTCCAGCAAGGCGTGGATCACGACATGGCTGGCGCCCTTCTGCGGCCGCTCGATCCAGAAGCGGCGGAAGGTCGGAAACTCCTCCCCGCCGGGCTCGGCGACGTCGACCGCGAGACCCCGGGCCGACAGGCCATAGCGCTGATCCTTGGATACGGCGCGGAAATAGCTGGCGCCCTGAAAGACGAGGAACTCGTCCGGATAGTCGTCGCGGTTGATGGGATAGTGCACGCGGAAGCCGGCAAAGCGGCGCACCCGATCGAGCAGCGCCGCGATCTCCGGCCTCGGCGTCTCGAAGGTCGCGGCGCTCGCGGCAACCGGCAGTGCGACGCCCTCCTCGACGAGGAACAGGTCGACGCCCTCGTTGTAGAGGAACCCGGGCGCGAAGAGCTCGACCGAGAAACGCGAGGGCGCGGTCGCCCAGATCGCCTCGCTCTTGCGGAAGCGGATCCCGCGATAAGTCGAATAGTCCAGACGCGACAGAGCTTCCGGAATGCGTTCGGGCGGCGTGAAGTCCCGCCGCGCCAGGGCCGCGGCTTCCTCGATCACCACCTGCGGCGAGAACGCCGCCTGGCTCGCCAGCGCGCGCGGGACGGCAAGCAGACCGAGACCGGCCGAGAGCGCGGCGATAAAGTCGCGCCGCGTCGACTGCAACAAGGAAACTGGCATCGGATGGGTCTCGTCGATCCCTGGAAGGCCGGCGGACTTGTGCCACGCACCGGCACAGCCGCCGCCGCGGTCCATGCCAGCTTCCGGGTCCATCGGCTTTTCCGGATTGCCTTCCTGCCGCGTGGCCGGACAGGCCCTCGGCGCGCGCTATAAAATGGTCAGACCGCGTCGCCTTGCAAGAGGGTTATGCGAAACGCCGCGGCGGCACGCCTCTACCTCTCATCGGCCGCCTGCCCGGCCATCTCCCGGGGGCGGTTTCGGCGGGCAGGGCCGGCCGTCCCGCCCGTCGGGGCGGCCGCCGGCGCCCTGACCTGACAGCGCGCCCTACCCCGCCTTCCGCTTTTCCGTTTCGTACTCGTCCAGCTTCGCCTCGCGCGTCATCTCGAACAGGTCGACATTGCGGTAGGGGAAGTTGACGGTCACGCGGCCCTTGTCGTTGCGGTAGTAGGTCTGCATTCCCGGATGGGTCCAGACCATGTTCTCGTGGGCCTTCTCGACATGCGCGTTGTAGGCGTCGTGGACGTCCTTGCGGATTTCGGCCGCGCCGATGTCCTGCTTCGTCATCTTGCGGATCAGATCCATGATGTAGTTGATCTGCATCTCGATCACGAACAGCAGGCTGCCGCCATGGCCCGGCTGCGTGTTCGGCCCGTAGAGGATGAAGTAGTTGGGGAAGCCCGGGACGAGCGTGCCCATGTAGGCGCGCGCGTCGTCGTCGTCCCAGACCTCGCGCAGCGACTTTCCGTCCCGGCCCCGCGCTTCGTAGGTGTTGATGAAGCGCAGCACGTCGAAGCCGGTGGCGATGATCAGGACATCCGCCTCGCGGCGCTCGCCGTCCTCGGTCACCAGCGCATTGCCGTCGACCTTCTGGATCCGCTCGGTGACCAGTTCGACCTTCGGATTGCGCAGCATCCGGAACCAGCCATTGTCCATCAGCATGCGCTTGCCGAAGGGCGGATAGGGCGGCACGACCTTCTCCAGCAGATCCTGGCGGTCGCCCAGTTCGTCGCGGATGTACTTGGTGAAATACTTGCGGTGGCCGTCGTTGATGGCGTTGAGCGAGCGTTCCTGATCGGGCCAGTCCGGATCCTTCTGCAATGCCGGATGAACCCGGTCGTTGAACGTCCAGCCCAGGCGGCAACGGTACCACGCCTGATAGAGCGGCACTTCGCGGATCAGGAAGCGGAGCGCGTCCGGCACCGGCTTGCGGAAATGCGGGAACGGCGCCGCCCAGTGCAGGGACCGCTGGTAAATGGTCAGCGATTCGACGTCGTGCTGGATTTCTGGGCAGATCTGCATGGCGCTCGCGCCGTTGCCGATGATCGCCACGCGCTTGCCCTTGAGGTCCAGGTCGTCCGGCCAGCGCGAGGTATGGAAGGACGGCCCGTCGAAGTCGTCGATGCCGGGGATGTCGGGAAAGACCGGCGGGTTGAAGATGCCGGCGGCGCTGACAACGATGTTGGCGTACTCGACCGCTTCGCGGCCCGAGGGGTCGCGCGTGGTCACCTTCCACTGCTGGCGGTCCTCGACCCATTCGGTCGAAACCACTTCCGTCTGGAAGCGGATGTGGTCCCGCAGTCCGAAATGATCGGCGACATGATTGAGATAGGCCTTCAGCTCGTCGCGGAGCGCGAAGAACTTCGACCAGTCCCACATCACGAAGGAGAACGAGTAGAGGTGGTTCGGGGTGTCGACGCCGGCGCCGGGGTAGCGGTTCTCCAGCCAGACGCCGCCGACCTCCGTGTTGCGCTCGATCATTTCGAAGGGAATGCCGGCGGCCTTCAGATGGACGCCCATGCACATGCCCGACGCGCCGGCGCCGATCACCAGCGCGCGGAAGCCTTCCGGGACCTCGATCGGTTCCTGCTCGACCGGCCGGAGGCCAAGCTGCGCCTTCGTCATCTCGCCGTACTCTTCCGGCACCGGCTCGCCCATCGAGATCGAGAGCATCTTCACCAGCAGTTTCGGGTCCGGATCGGGCAGCGCCACCGGCTTGCCGGCCCGCCAGGCGAGGATCGCCTCGAGCGACGCCTCGCGGATCTCCCGCTGAACGTCCTCGGGCAAGCCGCCGCTATCGTTGTCGTCGAGGCCCTGCCCGCGCGACGGCCGGTAACGCGGCTCCAGCCAGCCCAGTTCGCCGGTGAGCTGCACCAGCACCATCAGCAGCGTCGGGATGTTGGCGACGGCGACCGCCTCCTCGAACAGACGGGCTTCGTCGGTGTTGCGTTCCATACTCGATGACATGATCAATCTCTCCCAGATGTGCGGGCCTGAATCCGAATGGCGCGGCGCGGGCCTAGGCCGAACTGCGGGCCGTCCCGCCAGAATTCGCATCGCCGCGCGCGAAGCGGTGTCCGCGCACGCGCATGCCGGCCGCTTCCCTGTCGAAGGTGTCCGTGGTGATGCCCTGTTCGCGGAGCACGACCTTGCGCACCTTCATGGTTGGCGTACGCGGCAGTTCGTCGACGATGCGGACATAGCGGGGCACCATGAAGTGGGCCATGCGCGGCACGAGGAACTCCACCAGCTCGGCTGGCTCGAGTTTGCGGCCCGCGGCGGGAATCACGACCACCATGACTTCGTCCTCGCCATGCTCGGAGGGTACGGCAATCGCGGCGGCCTCCTGCACGTCCGGGTGGGCCGCGACCTCCGTCTCGACCTCGTATGAGGAGATGTTCTCGCCCCGGCGGCGGATCGCATCCTTCTTGCGGTCGACGTAGAAGTAGTCGCCGTCAGCGTCGCGCATCACCGCGTCGCCGGAGTGGAACCACCCGTTCGTCCAGGCCTTCGCCGTGGCTTCCGGGTTCTTGTAGTAGCCGGAATTCAGCGCCCACGGCTCGTCGTCGCGGATGATCATCTCGCCCACAGCGCCGGCAGGCAGCTCGTTGTCGTGATCGTCGACGATGCGGACTTCCGCGCCTTCGCGGAGACGCCCGCAGGTGCCGGCCTTCTCGGGATTGCGCCGGGAGATCAGCGGCACACTGATCTCCGACATGTTGAATGTGGTGTACCATTCGACGCCGACCCGCCGGGCGAAAGCGATCGCCTCGGTCGTAAGCGGCGCCACAAGCATCGATTTCAGCGGCGTCGCGCGTTCGTCCTCGGTTTCGGGCAACTTGGCCAGAAGGGACGCCATCGACCCCATCATCAGTGTGCAGGTCACGCCAAGCCGGCGGACCATCGGCCAGAACTCCTCCGTCCGGAAGGAATCGACGACGGCCAGGGAGCCACCGGTCTGCAGGGCGCGGGTGGTCAGCGACGTTCCCGAAATATGGAACATCGGCAGGTTGAGCAGAATCCGGTCCGAACCGTCGAGCCAGTAGTAGAGCACGGCCGACGTGATCGCGAGTTGCTTGCCGGACGATAGCACGCCCTTCGACGGGCCCGTGGTCCCGGACGTGAATATCAGGCACTGTGTGTCCCAGACCTCGATCGGGCGATCGAGCGGCGGCGGCGCCTCGCCGGCGGACGGTTCCTCGCCAGGGGCCAGCGCATCGCTCTCCAGGACGTTCAGTCCCGGCACGTCCCGGGCCGGGCCGCCCATTGTGACGACAGTCTGCAGTTCATGCGGCTTCACTTCGCCCAGGCGGTCAAGCAGGTCGGCGTGGACGACCGCGACCTTCGCGTCCGACAGCCACACCACGTGTTCCAGCAGGCCGCCGCGGTAGGCCGTATTGAACGGGACGTAGACGGCGCCGAGATAGCTCACGCCCAGAAAGGTGCGCAGGGCATCGGCCCCTGTCGGCTGCCAGGAGACGACGTGATCGCCCTGCCCCACGCCCAGCGCGGCGAGGCCGCGGGCGACGTGCACGGCCTTCGCGCGGAGATCCGCATAGGTCCAGGCGCTGCCATCGTCGAAGACGGCGAACACCCTGTCCGGATGTTCCGCCGCGCGGCGGTCGATCAGTTCCCGGAAGACGATGTCCTCTCGGGCCTTCGGATATGGAATTTCCAGCTTCAACGGGATCTCCCATTCAGTGCTGCGCTACAGGAGGCTTCCGGGCCGCCCCCGAGACTGACTCGGGCGCGGCCCGGACCGTTCCTCAGAGTCCGTAGGTCTTCGGATCGATCTTGCTCCAGACCTCGGTCCAGAGCAGTTCACCGAACGCCTGCGGGCTCGTACGGTCGATGTCGGCCGTGAGCTTCTTCCACTTCTCGATCAGGGCGAGATAGCGGTCTGCCTTGGCCTGGGCGTTCTCGAGCCCGGTGGTCCGCTCGGCTTCCTCCAGGCCGAGCTTCACATCGGTCGCGATGTAGGCCTCGGAAGCCTTCTTCAGTTCCTCGGAAGGCTCGACGAGTTCGATGCCACGCTCCTTCGCGACGTCCTTGGCCCGCTCCTCGTCGCGGACATAGCCGGTGACGATGGTTGCCACGCCATAGGGCGCCACCCGCAGGATGGCGGCGCGCTGATCGTCGGTCAGGTCCGCCCACTGGGGCGCGCCGAAGCTGAAGGGCGAGTTGCCGTTGAAGACGCCCACCGGCAGCATGTTCACGTGGGTGTTCACCTCGGCGAGGTTGAGATTGAAGAACTCCGCCAGTGCGGCCAGCGTCACGTCGATGGTGCCCGTGGAGATCGCCTCGAAGGCCTCGGTGCCGGAGATCGCCACGCGCACCGCGCCGAAATGCTCGGCCCAGCGGCCCTGCGCCGCAGTGGCGGTCCGGACCTTGGTGCCTCTCAGTTCGTCCAGCGTCCTGTAGGCCTTGCGGCCCTGGCCGTAATAGGGCGTCGCCGAGTAGGAACCAAGATAGACATGCCCGTGGCGGGCATGCTCGGCGAGGCACGGCTCGCAGGTGGTGATGTATTCGTGGATCGCACCGGTCATCGCCAGCGCATCGTCGCCGACGATCGCCATGTTGGCGGCCAGATTGAATTCCGGAAACTCCGCCGGGAAATAGGGCGGCAGCAGGAAGCCGACATCGCCGACGCCGTCGGGCAGGCCGGACAGCATCTGCAGCGGGGTCAGCAACACGCCGCCGTGGAGAACCTGCACGGTGACCTCGCCGTTGGTCTCCTTCTCCACCTGTTCGGCGAAGTAGTTGTAGCCGTGGGCACCTGCGCCCTGGGGCGCCAGGATGCTGGACACCTTCAGTTCCGTCGCGCCCGACGTTCCGGCGAACAGTCCGGCCGCTAGCGCGGTCGACGCGATCATACGTCCGAGTTTCATTGACGTTTCTCCCAGTGTTTGAGCGGTTGTGTGTTTCGTCCGATCATTCGGCTTCGCGTTATTCGATGAGGCTTGGCAGGTAGAGGACGATCTCCGGGAACGCCATCAGCATCGCAACCACGACGAGGTCGGCGAGCAGGAACCAGAGCACGCCCTGAAAGATGCGCGTCGTCGTCGTCAGTTCGCCGACGACCCCCTTGATGACGAACACGTTGAGGCCGACAGGCGGCGTGATCATGCCGATCTCCAGGAACTTGGTCAGGACGACGCCGAACCAGACAAGGCTCAGACCGGTCGAATCCATGACCGGGAGCAGGATCGGGATGGTGAGCAGCATGGCCCCGATCGGCTCCAGGAACATGCCGAGGACCAGGTACATCAGCGCGATACCGAGCATGAGCATCAGGGGATCCGCGCCGAGCGAGATCACGTAGGCGGACAGGAACTTCGACGCGCCCGAGAGGGTGAGAAAGCGCGTCAGCAGGCTGGCGCCGATGGCGATGACGAAGATCGCGGCCGTGGTCTGCGCCGTCTCCCTCAGCGCGTCGCGGAAGGCCCTCCAGGTGAGGGTCCGCTTGAAGGTGGCGATGATCATCGACAGCAGTGCGCCCGCCGCCCCGGCTTCGGTCGGCGTGAAGATGCCGCTGAACAGGCCGCCGAACACGCCGGCGATCAGCAGCAGGACGGGCCAGACCTCGCCCAGCGCCCTGATGCGCTCTTCCAGGCTGACACGCTCCTCCACCGGCGGCGCCATCTCGGGCTTCAGCAGGGCGACAGTAACGACGACCACGACATAGCCCACCGCAGTGAGCAGTCCCGCCGCGATGCCGCCCAGGAACAGTTCGGTGATCGGCACCTGGGCAAAGATGCCGTAGATGATCATGATGATCGAAGGCGGAATGAGCGCGCCGATCGTGCCGGCGGCGGCCACGGTGCCCGTGGCCAGCCGGCTGTCGTAGCCGTAGCGCATCATTTCCGGCACGGCGATCTTGCCCATCGCCGCCGCGCACGCCACCGACGATCCCGTGACCGCCGCGAATCCGGCGGAGCCGAAGATGGAGGCGATGGCCAGCCCGCCGGGCAGCACCGACAGCCACTTGCGGGCGGCGTCGAACAGGCCGGTTGTCAGACCCGCCTGGTAGCAGAAGAAGCCCATCAGCAGGAACATCGGCACCGATGTCAGCGCCCAGCTGGATGCGAAGTCGTAGGGGATCGCCGTGAGGATGCCCCAGGCCGGCCTCGGGCCGAGGAGCATCCAGATGCCGCCGAAGGATACGGTGATCAGGGAAATGCCGATCGGCACCCTGAGCAGGATCAGTACGAGCAGGACGGCGATTCCGCCCAGGCCGATTTCGGTACCCATGCGCGCGGCCGCCTAGATGCGCTTCGAGACGGCGGGCTCCGCCGGCCCGTCGTCCGTTTCCATGCCCAGATGGTCGGGCTTCCGGAACAGGGTGATCGCAATCTTGTAGAGGAGCACGAGCGCGATCGCCGCGAAGCCGACCGGCAGCACATAGTAGGAAGGCCAGGTCATGAACTGGTAGCCGAAGTCCAGTTCGAAGGCGCCGATCCGGGTCTTCTTCAACGCATCCAGCAGGGTCTGATAGGCCAGCGTCGCGAAGACCGCGGTCGCCAGGATCCAGGCGAAGACCTCCAGCGCTTTCTGCACGCGGCGCGGCATCACCTGGGTCAGGACCTCGACGCTGATGTGGTTTCCTCGCCGTTCGGCCATCGCCAGCGGCAGGAAGACCACGGCCGGGAGATAGTACTTGGACACGAGGGTCAGCGTACCCGGCACCGAGATGCCGAAGACGTAGCGCATCATCACCTCGAAGGCGATGTGCAGCATCATCAACGCCACGAGGGCGTCCGCCACGATCGCGAGACCGGATGTCAGATAGCGCAGCCAATGTCCCAGCCGCCGCGTCATCTTCCGGATCCGCCTGCCGCGACACCGCAGACATGCGCCGGGCCTCTCCTCCAAAGTCGCGCTGTCATCGCATCCTCCCCAGTAACGACCGCAGCAACGTCATCATAGATATGCCAGCTAAAATATCCAATGATTTAATCTTATAAGAATTTTAGAGTGAAGCCTCGCTGCGGGCCCTCGCCGTCTTTACGTATGCGGAACCACGCGGTAATGGGCGGCGGCCCGACATCGCCGGAAGCTGGCGCCGTCGCGCGAAACAGGTTGGAAGCGGGCCGAAGAGAGGCGTCTTGACGGATATTGGCAGAATAGAGGCCAGGAAGGGGTTCGAGACCCTGGCCGAGGAGTTGAGGGAGCAGATGCTGGACGGGCGGATCGCCCCGGGTCAGGTGCTGAACGAGCGCGAGATCGTCGAGAAATCCGGACTCAGCCGCGGATCGGTGCGCGAGGCATTCCGCGTACTGGAAACCGAAGGTCTGGTATCGACCCGCCGCGGCCGCCATGGCGGCCGGGTCGCCCTGCAGCTCGACGGCGACGTCCTCAGACGCTCCCTCGATCTGTTCATACGCGGCCAGCAGGTGCCGATGTCGGTGCTGGCGGAAACCATCCAGGTCTTCGAGCCGGCGCTGGCGGAACTCGCCGCCCGGCATCGCAGCGACGAGGACATCGCCGTTCTCGAGGATCTTCTCGAAAAGCTCGACCGGGCCGCCGATTCGCCGCGTTTCGTGCGCGGCAACATTCAGTGGCACCTGGCCGTCGCGCGCGCCAGCCACAACCCGATCCTGGCCTCGATCTACCAGGTGATCGGGCCCGACCTGCTGACGCCGAAGCCCGAAGGCTTCGCCAACAGGCAGATCCGCACCGACACCATCAACGCCCAGCGCCGCGTCCTCGACGCCATCATCGAACAGGACTGCGCCCTCGCCCGCCGGCGGATGGAGAAGCACATCATCGCCTACAACCAGCAACTCGAACTGAAGTCCGCCTGAGTCGGGAGGCCCGCCTTCGCCGCCCGCCCCGCCCCGCCCTCTCGGGCCGGGACGGCATGTTCATACCTCAGGGATTGTGTCGGCCGTCACATTTCCCGACAGGTCCGCGCCCTGGTGAAGATTTCTGCCGCCGCGTGCTGGATCGCCCGGGAGTACGCGTATAGGATGCGCGACAGGGAACGGGCGTGGGCGGCGAAGTGGCAGACCAGGTCGAAAGGAAGGACGAGACCGGTACGCCGGGCCCGCTCGGGGCCGGCGCTTTACCGATGTACATCCCCACCGACGATCTATTCGATCAGCAGTGGCATCTGTCTTCCAGCAGCTCCTGGACGATTGATATCAACATCACCGATGTCTGGGACGAATACCGCGGCAGCGGCATTGTCGTCGGCATCGTGGATGACGGGGTGGACTGGCGTCATCCCGACCTGATCGACAACTACGACACCAACCTCGACTACGACGCATACCGGCGCGATTCCGATGCGGGCCATGAATATGGAGACGAGGGCCACGGCACCGCGGTGGCAGGAATCATCGCGGCCGACGACAACGGCACCGGCGCGGTCGGCGTCGCGCCGGACGCGACCATCGCAGGATTCAGGCTCCAGTTTGGTGAAAATGTCTCGACTTCGATGGTTCAGCGTGCGCTCGCGCGGCAAGTCGACGTCGATGTTTCCAACAACAGTTGGGGGTACATCGCGCCATTCTCAGACAATTTCAACGAGTCGGGCTTTAGGTCCTATGGGCAGGCACTCGAAGACGCTGTCGAAAACGGCCGCGATGGACTGGGTACCGTTTGGGTCTTCGCAGCAGGCAATGCCGGCCAGATCGACGACGATGTCAATTATCATAACCTTCAGAACTCTCGCTTCACGATAGCCGTCGGCGCCGCCACTGATTCCGGCAACATCGATCACAGAATGACACCGGGCGCTTCAATCCTCCTTTCCGCGCCAACGGCAGGCGCCGACATTCTGACAACCGATGCAACCGGTTCGGCAGGCTATGAATCCGGTGACTATACCAGCATCGGCAATACATCCGCCGCCTCAGCGGTGGTAAGTGGTGTCGTCGCTCTCATGTTGGAGGCGAACCCGAACCTGGGATATCGCGACGTACAGGATATCCTCGTCTACCGTTCAAGGTTCTCCAAACTCGATACAGCATTCGACTCCCCCTCCCAGTACTACGCAAACGGTGCTGATGACTGGAACGGTGGCGGATTGTTTCGGGACTATCATCTGGGCTTCGGGCTGGTGGATGCGCATGCTGCGGTTCGGCTCGCAGAAAGCTGGCAAGATCAGTCGACGTTCCAGAACGAGGAGGTGCTGACATTCACATCTGCCGGTCCTATCGACCTGCCGGACCGCGCGGTCACAAGTATCGAGATTGATGTCAGTGAAATCGGGTTCGACGTTGATTGGGTCGAACTCACATTCGATTTGTCGCACAGCTACGTTGGCGACGTACACATCACGCTGGACCACGACGGCAAGGACTCACAAATGCTGCCGCGGTTCGGTGTCCATGGCCAGAAGAATGGCTTCGATGCTGATGCACTGAGTTTCTCGACTACTTCCGCAAGGCACTGGGGAGAAAGCGCCGAAGGCACGTGGACAATCAATATCGAGGACTGGGTGAGCCAGGATTCCGGCACTCTGGAATCCTGGTCGCTGAAAATCTATGGCTCCACGACCGGCGACAATGACCAGTATGTCTTCACCGACCTGTTCGGCGAGGTCGCGGCATCACAGACCGCAAGGTCGAGGCTTTCGGACATGGCGGGGACTGACCGCATCAATGCCGCGGCCGCGACAGGCGGTCCCGAAATATTCCTGATCCCGGGAATTGAAGGAAGTATCGCCGGCGCGGGGCTGACACTTGCTGCCGGGACCGAGATCGAAGACGCGGTCACCGGCGATGGAGACGACACGCTGGTCGGCAATGATCTTGCCAATCATCTGGTCGGAGGCCGGGGCGATGACCTGCTTGCAGGTGGAGACGGCGATGATCTGCTGGACGGCGGAGGGGGGTCGGATACGATCTGGGCGGGCGCCGGGTACGATACGCTTGTCGGAGGCGTTGGCAGC
This sequence comes from Minwuia thermotolerans, assembly GCF_002924445.1. NCBI lineage: Bacteria > Pseudomonadati > Pseudomonadota > Alphaproteobacteria > Minwuiales > Minwuiaceae > Minwuia > Minwuia thermotolerans. The sequence goes on along the minus strand of NZ_PIGG01000065.1, from coordinate 200,668 downwards.
GACGTATTCGCGTTCGGACTGACTGCCGGACACAACTACATCGCTGATTTTGACCTCGGCTTGGACCGGATCGATTTCTCTGCTCTTTCAATCACGGCCGAATCTATCCTGATCGATTCTGCCGGCTTCGGTTCAATTGTCCGCATCGATGACTTCATAGAACTGGAACTGGCGTCGGTTGTGGCCACCGATCTGGAACTCGGGCATTTTCTTCTGGATGCGGTGGCCCAACCGGATCTGGTGTCGGAATCAATTGACGACCCCGGCCATGCCACGCTGGTCGGTACAGACGGCGATGATGTGCTGCAGGGCAGCGATCGACATGACTACATAGATGCACGCAGAGGTTCTGACGAGGTTTCGGCGGGAGCGGGCGACGACACGATCCTCAGCGGCAGCAGCAGTAACGATTCAGCTACGCTCCGCGGAGAAGACGGCGATGACCTGATCATCCGAAAGGGATTTGGAGCGGCCCAGTTGTTCGGCGGCGCCGGAGCCGACGAAATTGATGTCAGTATTTCCAACGATCACCTTGTCTACGGCGGTGTCGGCGACGACACCATTACTGTCAGCGGTCGTGTGGGCGCTTCCTACGGAGAGAACGGTGACGATCTCCTGATTGGCGGCTATGAAGATGTGACGCTTTATGGCGGTCTTGGCGCCGATATCCTGATTTCCGAGTATGGCGGGGGCCGCTTTTACGGCGGCGAAGATAATGACCTGCTTCTCAGTTCTGCCGACCAGCGTGACACGCTCGGTGGCGGCGGTGGCGACGATATACTTCTCGGCGGCGAGAACGACAACAATCTGGGCGGCGGAGCGGGCGACGACTACCTCAATGGCGGCGGTGGCTCGGACTCCTATCACGGGGGTGCTGGAAGCGACATTTTCGCCCTTGTCGGCGCACTCGTTTACGTCAGGGACTTCGACGCAGGTCTGGACAAAATCGAGATTGGCCAGGCAGGCGTCGGTTTCGAAGATCTCACGCTGGAAGATGATGCGGGATTCAATGGCGGCGGCGTATTCGTCCGGTTCGGTGAGCACACCTTGTTCGTCGAAGATCACTCTGCTTCTGAATTCGGGGCAGACGACTTCATCGACTTGATGCCTGTCTATGCGGCGCCACAGATCGGCGATGAACTGGCCGGGCGGATTGACGGATCTGTTCTCAACGACGTCATGCTGGGGCTGTCGGGAAATGACACGCTCTTTGACAGCATCGGTGGCGATGATCGCGGTGTTGGCGGCGCCGGAAGCGATCTTCTTTCACTTGGAGGCGGCGACGACACGCTCCAGGGCGATGCCGGCAGGGACACCTTGTTTGGAGGTGAAGGCTCGGATCTCGCGATGGGCGGCAGCGGCAGCGATCTGATTGAAGGTGCAAACGGCAATGACAGTTTGCGAGGCGGCGAGGGTGAAGACAGCCTCTACGGAGGCGCGGGCGACGATTATCTGAACCCTGGACGAGGGGGCGGTATTGTTGACGGTGGCAGCGGCCGCGATCTGGCAGATTTCACCTTTGCCGAAGAAGTCGCTTACGACAGCGGGAACCGAATCGTTAACGCGGATGGCCAGCTCTACCAATTGGCCGGCATTGAGCGCGTTGTCGGAATTACGGTCGGCTCCGTTGATGGTGAGTTCGGCGCTGTCGGTTCGGCGAGTGACGATGCGATAAGCGGTGAGGCGCGCGCAGAGATTCTGGTGGGCCTCGACGGCAACGATACGCTGGGGGGCGACGCAGGCGATGACAGTCTCTACGGCGGTAACGGACAGGATGATCTTTACGGCGGCGCCGGCGACGATCGGCTCGATCCCGGTGCCGGCGGCGGCGTGGTCGACGGCGGCGACGGCCTGGATACAGCGGACTTCGGATTCGCGACTGTTGCGGTACTGTCCGACGACGGCCTGACGGTCGTTGCGGACGGAGACACCTATGAAATCCGCGATGTCGAGAGCTTGCTGGACGTTAGGCTCCCGGCGACCGCCAACGCCGATACGATCATCGGTTCCCCGATCGCTGACGAACTGGAAGGTCTCGGTGGAGACGACCGCATTGTAGGCAATGGCGAAGCCGACAGCCTCTATGGCGGTGCCGGTACCGACAGCCTCTACGGCGGCGAGGGCGACGATTTGCTTGACCCCGGCGCAGGCGGTGGACTGGTCGATGGCGGTGCCGGGTTCGACACCGCGTACTTTGGCTTCGCGACTGACGCGGTGCTCAGCGCTGACGGCCTGACGGTGACCGCCGATGGCGAGGACTACGACCTCATCTCGATCGAAAATCTGCTGAACGTCCGGCACGCCGCCACCGACGGAGCGGACAGCCTCTCCGGATTCGGTACCGGCGACTCCCTGGACGGGCTGGGTGGTGACGACACCCTTCAGGGCCAGGGCGGCGCAGATACGCTGCTGGGCGGAGACGGTCGCGATCAGCTGTTCGGCGGCGCGGATGCAGACAGCCTCTATGGCGGCGCGGGGGACGACACCCTGGACCCCGGCAGAGGCGGCGGCCTCCTGGATGGCGGCACCGGCACTGATATCGCAGATTTCCGCTTCGCAACAGAATCAGTCTGGGACAAGGACGCCGGTACAGTGACGGCCGATGGCGAGGTTTATCAGATTGCCGGTGTCGAAACATTTCTCGGCGTGGATGAATTGCCGTCGAGCCAGAACGACCAGCTGACCGGCTCCGACGCCGCCGACACTATCGACGCCCTGGGCGGTGACGACGCGGTCGACGGGCTTGGCGGCGACGACAGTCTGCTGGGCAATGACGGCAATGACACGCTGAACGGCGGCGCGGGCGCCGACAGCCTTTATGGCGGGGCCGGCGGCGACATGCTGAACCCCGGCGCGGGCGGCGGACTGGTCGACGGCGGCGAAGGCGTCGACACGGCCGATTTCTCCTTCGCCGCCGACGCGATCTTCGATCCCCTGACGAACACGGTCATCGCCGATGGTGAGACCTACACCCTGTCGGGGATCGAAAATCTCGTCGGCACGGAGCTCGCCATCAACGGGGCCGCGAACCTGATCGACGGCACGGAAGCCGGCGAAGCGATCGACGGCCTGGGCGGCAATGATACGATCGACGGTGCGGACGGCGACGACACGCTGACCGGCGGCGCGGGCGACGACCTGCTGCGCGGCGGCGGGGGCACGGACACCGCCATCTTCGCCGGCGCGGTCGGGAACTACGTCATCGCAGCGAACGCGGACGGTTCGCTGACGGTGACCGACACGGTCGGCGGCGACGGCAGCGACACGGTGGCGGCCGACGTGGAAACCGTCCGCTTCGGGGCCTGGACCGCGCGTACCGACGGCCAGACGGGCGGCGGCAATCACCTCCGCGTCGGCGGCGCGGGCGCCGAGACGCTCACCGGGGAGGCCGGCAATGACAGCCTCTCCGGCGGTGCGGGCGACGACTGGCTTGCCGGCGGGGATGGCCCGGACACACTGGACGGCGGCGACGGCATCGACACGGCCGACTATTCCGGCGCGCCCGGCGCTGTCTTCGTCAACATGTTCGGTGGCCAGGGCGGCGGCGGCGACGTGTTGTTCGGCATCGAGAACGTGGAGGGCTCGGCCGCCGGCGACACGGTCTACGGCGGCAGCGACGGCAACCGGTTCCGCGGCAATGACGGCTGGGACTTCATTCTGGGCCGCGGCGGCGCCGACGAGCTTCATGGCGACGGCGGGCGGGATTCTCTCTACGGCCAGGAGGACAACGACATCCTCTATGGCGGCGCAGACGTCGACTATCTCCGCGGCGATCAGGGCGACGACCGGATGTGGGGCGGCGCCATCCTCGATTTCATCTATGGCGGCACCGGCGCGGACGAGATCTTCGGCGGCGACGGCAATGACCGCATACAGGGCGGCGACGGCGCCGATACGCTCGCCGGCGAGGCCCACAACGACGTCATGGCCGGCGAGGCGGGAGCCGATACGCTTTTCGGCGGCACCGGCGGCGACCGACTCGACGGCGGCATCGAGAACGATCTGCTCGACGGCGGCGGCGGCGGCGACCTGATCTGGGGCCGCGACGGCGACGACACGCTCGATGGCGGCGCGGCGCTGGACCAGATGTACGGCGGCGCGGGCCACGACCTGATCCGCGCAGGCCTGGGGAACGACTACCTCCGCGGTGGCGCAGGCGACGATACGCTGGAAGGCCAGTTCGGCGGCAACGTGTTGCAGGGCGAAGAAGGCGACGACCTGCTGACGGGCGCCGAGGGCATCGACATCATGGAAGGCGGCACAGGCGCCGACGCCTTGAGTGGTATGGCGGGCAACGACCGACTCTACGGCGAGGACGGCAACGACATCCTAAATGGCGGCGACGGCATCGACCGGCTCGACGGCGGCGCCGATGCCGACAGCCTGAACGGCGGCGGCGGCAACGATGACGTGCTGGGCGGCCTCGGCGCAGACACCCTCTCCGGCGGCGACGGGTCCGACCGCCTGTTCGGCCAACAGGGCAACGACCAGCTGTTCGGCGGCCTGGGCCTGGATCGGCTTGACGGCGGCGCGGGCAACAACCTTCTCTCCGGCGGCGGTGACAACGATGTCCTGATCGGACGCGCCGGGGCCGACACGCTGGCGGGCGGCGGCGGCGACGACCGGCTCTATGCCAATGAGGGCATCGACAGCCTCGACGGCGGCGATGGCGACGACCTTCTCATGGCCGGCGATGACGGCGACGCGGCCCATGGCGGCGCGGGCGCCGACGGTGTCTACGGCGAAGCGGGAGACGACACGCTGGATGGCGGCGCCGGTGACGACCGGGTCGATGGCGGAACCGGCAACAACCTGATCTCCGGCGGGCTGGGCAATGACACGCTTATCGGCCGCGACGGGCTCGACACGATCGACGGCGGCGACGGCAACGACCGCGTCTATACAGGCGGCGGCGACGACAGCGCCTCGGGCGGCGCCGGCAGCGACTGGATGGTGGGCCAGGCGGGCAATGACACGCTGCAGGGCGGCGATGGTGACGACGGACTCGAAGGCCGCGCCGACGACGACAGACTCGACGGCTGGATCGGCAATGACAGCGTCTTCGGTGGCGACGGCGCCGACACCCTGATCGGCCGGCACGGGGTGGACGAGCTTTATGGCGGCGCCGGCTCGGACCTGTTCTATGGCGGCCTTGATGCCGACACGGCCTATGGGGGCGCCGGCGACGACCGGGCTGTGGGGGATCAGGGCGACGACCTGCTTCTTGGCGAGGCGGGCAACGACATCCTGGAGGGCCGAGACGGCGACGACACGCTCACAGGCGGCAGCGGCGCGGATCACTTCCGCTTCTTCACCGCCGATGGGGCGGAGAGCAACGACGTGATCACCGATTTTGCGGTCGGCGAAGACGCGCTCTGGCTCACCGACATCGCCATCCAGTCGCTCGCCGCCACGGACGCGGACGGAAATGGACAAACCGACGACACGGTCGTCACCTTCTCCAGCGGCGCCACCGCCGCCCTGCTCGGCGTCAGCGGCGTGGACGAAGCCGACCTTTTCTGACCCCTCCCCGGTCGCTGCAAACTCCTCGACGTACACCAGCCGGCCTGCTGCCGGGCCGACGACGCATTCCCCGCGCCATTTGATACAGGTCAAGTCGGGCCGCCCCGAGATGCGCGACGATCTGCGGGCAATGCCGCGATGAACCGGCCAGCGGAGGAGAGTGAGATGCAAGCCGCAGATGTCATGACGCCGAACGTCATTACCGTATCGCCGGACGCCACCGTCCGGGAGATCGCCGAACGGCTGCTCGCGAACCGGATCAGCGCCGTCCCCGTTGTCGACGTCGACGGCGGGCTCCTCGGCATCGTCAGCGAAGGCGACCTGATCCGCCGCGCCGAGACCGAGACCGAACGCCGCGAGAACTGGTGGCTGAGGGTCTTCGCCACCCAGGACGAGGAAGCGAGCAAATACGTCAAGGAACACGGCAGGCTGGCCCGGGAGGTGATGACCCGGGACGTCGTCACCACGACGCCGACGGCGACGCTGCGCGAGATCGCGGACCTTCTCGAACGCCACCACATCAAGCGCCTGCCCGTCGTCGACGGCGGGCGTCTCGTCGGTATCGTCAGCCGCGCCAATATCCTGCGCGGGCTGATCGCGGCCCCGGACCCCCAGCTCAAGACCGCCTCCGATGACCGCAAGCTGCGCGAGGACGTGCTCAAGGCCATCTCCGAGCAATCGGGCCTGGTGATGCCGACGATCGACGCCATCGTCCATGACGGCGTCGCCCAGCTCTGGGGTCTGGCCAGGTCGGATGCGCGCGCAAAGGCGGCCGCTGTGGCCGCGGAGAACGTCCCGGGGATCCGCAAGGTCGAGAACCACGTGCGGCACGTGCCGGGCTGGTATTACGGCCTGTAACATCGAAGGAGACGGCCGGCTTCGCCTTCCGCAGGACGGCGTCGCCGCTGGCCGACGGGAATTGCCGGGCGTAGAATGAGCCTGACCATGTCCCGCCGGGGACGGGCTGTGGGAGGGGATAGCTCGGCATGGAAGCGGAACCGATCAGTGAATCGCCGATCCGTCTGGAGGTTGGCGTCGCCACGTTCGCCGACATCCGGGGGGCGCTTCGCGCAGGGCTGCGCGACCTCGCGAGACGGCCCGCGCTCAGCCTCTTTTTCGGCCTCGTCTACGCCCTGTTCGGCGCCGCCCTGATCGCCGGCCTCACGGTCTTCGACCAGATCTGGATCGTGATCGCCGTCGCCGTGGGCTTCCCGCTGGTGGCGCCCTTTCTTGCCGCCGGGCTTTACGAAATGTCACGCAGGCTGAAGCGCGATGAAGCCTTCACGGCGCGCGACATCTTCAGCGTGATCTTCACGCAGCAGCGCCGCGAGTTCGGCTGGATGTCGTTCATCGTCCTTTTCGTCTTCTGGATCTGGGCCTATCAGGTCCGCCTCGTGCTCGCCCTGACGCTCGCCTATCAGGGTTTCCGTTCGCTGGATCACCTGTTCTCCGTCCTGTTCACGACCAGTGAAGGCGTCACCTTCCTGCTCATCGGCTCGGCGGTCGGCGCCGTGCTCGCCACGGTCCTGTTTTCGATCACGGTGATCTCGATGCCGCTGCTACTGGACAAGCGGGTCGATTTCGTCACGGCAATGATCACCAGCGTGAAATCAGTGGTTCAGAGCCCTGTGGTCATGCTGGGGTGGGGTGCGGCAGTAGGCGCGCTCACGCTGCTCGCCATCGCGCCCCTGTTCATCGGGGTCATCTTCGTCTTCCCCCTTCTCGGCCATACGAGCTGGCATCTCTACGAACGGCTCGTCCGCGAGAAGTGAAGGCCGGAACGCCCTGACCCAGTCCGGTTCGCCGGCTATCGGTGAAACACCGCCCCGTCCGTCAGAATCACGCTGTCCATGGGCACGTCCCAGGGCATCGGGAAGATCGTCTTCATCCGGCAGAAGGCATGACCGACGCCGACGATCTTCGGCATCGGGCGCAGGCGCACGAGCGTCCGGTCGTAATAGCCGCCGCCATTGCCGAGCCGGTAGCCCGACTCGTCGATCCCGAGGAGCGGCACGATCACCGTGTCAGGCATTTCGGCCTCGCCGTCGACGGGCGCCGGTATGTTCCAGACTCCGGGCGCCATGGCGCAGCCGGGACGCCACCGGCGGAAGACGAGCGGCGCTTCCTTCTCCGCCACAACCGGCAGCAGAACGCGCGCGCCGGCAGCGTCGGCGGACGCCATCCAGTCCCGCAGGTCGGGTTCGCCGCGGATCGGCCAGTAGACGGCGATGCGCGTCCCAGCTTCCACGGCGACATGCTCGTCGAGCCGTCTCATGAGTTCGCCGGCCATGGCGCGCCGCTCGCGTGAGGACAGTTTCCGCCGCTCGGCCAGCAGTCTCGTACGCTCGGCGCGCCTGAAACGCGCGACGTCCCGCGCCGCTTCCGGATCCACGGGGTGACCGTCGACCAGCATGTGCGCGAAGCACGGGACCGATCCGGCACGCTCATTGTCGTCGTTCATCATGACGGTCGATCCTACATCCGCGCCCCGCTCCGCGGCCAGCGCCGCGCGGGGCTAACGCGTCAGCCCGCGCTCAAGGCTGTGCCAGATGATGGCGCGGGCTTCCGGGTCGCCTTTCATCAGCGCCCTGACGTAGCTCTTCGCCTGGCTCCGGGTGATGTGGGACGGCAGAGTCGGCACCGTGGGATCGACCAGGGCGTCGATCACCACCGGCCGGTCGGCGGCCAGCGCCGAATCCCACGCCGGCGCAATGTCCTCCGGCTTCTCTATGCGGATGCCCTTCAGTCCCAGCGTCCCGGCATAGTGAGCGTAGTCGAACGCGGGGACGTCCTGTGTTTCCTCGACCTTCGGGGTCTTCGCCTGCGCGCGCAGTTCCCATGTGACCTGGTTGAGATCGCCATTGTTGAGCACGCAGATGATGGTGCGCGGGTCTTCCCATTGCCGCCAGTACCGGGCGATGGTGATCAAGGCATTGAGACCCAGCATCTGCATCGCCCCGTCGCCGATGAAGCCGATCGCCGGCCGATCCGGATAGCAGAACTTCGCCGCCGACGTGTAGGGGACAGCCGGACACATGGTGGCCAGCGTGCCCGACAGCGATGCCTTCATGCCGCGCCGCACCTTCAGCGCGCGCGCAAACCAGTTGGTCGAGGTGCCCGAATCGGCCGACAGGATCACGTCGTCCGGCAATCTGGACGACAGCTCCCAGAACAGCAGTTGGGGGTCCACCGGGTCGGCCTTCTGGTGCGCCCGCTTCTCCGCGCCCTTCCACCAGTCGTCGATGTTGTCCTCGACCTTCCTGCGCCATTTGCGGTCGGTCTTGCGTTGCAGCAGGGGCTTCAGCGCCCGAAGCGTCGTACCCGCATCGCCCTGAAGGTTGACCTCCATCGGGTAGCGCAGGGACAGCATGGCCGGATCGATATCGATCTGCACCCCGCGCGCGTGGCCTTCCTTGGGCAGGAACTGGGCATAGGGAAAGCCGGAGCCGATCATGAAGAAGGTGTCGCAGTCACGGACCAGTTCCCAGGAAGGCTTGGTTCCAAGCAGCCCCGACTGACCGGTCACGCCCGGTTCGTCGTCGCCGACGGCGGCGCGGCCGAGCAGCGCCTTGGCGACGCCGGCGCCCAGGATATCCGCAATCTCCATGACCTCGTCGCCCGCGCCGAGCGCGCCCGCGCCGACGAACATCGCCACCTTCTCGCCCTCGTTGAGAACCGCCGCTGCGCGTTCCAGCTGCGCCTGGTCCGGCGTGACGACACCAGGCGTGTAGCCGGCCCCGCTGTGCATCGTGCCGTGCGCGCGCGGCGGCTCCTCCACCGCATCCGCTTCCTGCACATCGACGGGCACGATCAGCGCGGTGACCGTCCTATAGCCCTTCGCGATTCGGAATGCGCGATCCAGCAGGTGACGTATCTGCTCAGGCGACGCGCACATGTGGACGTATTCATGGGCCACATCCTTGAACAGCGCCGGCAGGTCCACCTCCTGCAGGAAGTCGCCGCCCAGGGCGGGCCGCGGCTGCTGTCCGACGATGGCGACGACCGGCTGATGGTCCAGCTTCGCGTCGTAGAGACCGTTCAGCAGATGGATGGCGCCCGGTCCGCTGGTCGACATGCAGACGCCCACCTCGCCAGTGTACTTGGCGTGGGCGCAGGCCATGAAGGCGGCCTCCTCCTCGTGCCGGGGCTGGATGAAGTCCGGGCCGTCGCCATCGGCGCGTTCGACCGCGCTGAGAATACCGCCGATGCCTTCGCCGCTGTAGCCATAGACCCGTTCCACGCCCCAGTCGCGCAGGCGCTCCAGCATGAAATCCGCGACGGTCTTCGCCATCTTCCTGTCCTCCATCGTCCAGCCACGGCGGGCGTGGTAAAGGCCGGTGCATCGGGACATGGGGAAAACGGTTCGGATATGAACCGCGGCATTCCGTCGAGGCTCACTCGTGCGTCGTGGAACTTCGAAGCCGCGGTGGCAGGAAGTGCGATGCGGGCAGCCGGCTCAGGCCGATTGGCGGTGAATCTCGCCATTGGCGGGCAGCGGCGCCTCTTCGATCTCGACGGCGTCGAGCATCGCGGCGACGCGCTCGAGCGAGGCGACCAGCTGGGCCTGTTCCCAGTCCGCGAGAGCCTGGAAGGCGCGCACGAAGCGTTGCGGCAGGGCGCCCGCGGCCTGCTGCAGGCGCTCATGGCCGATCGGCGTGCTGACGATGTGGGTCTGCCGCCGGTCGGCCTGCGACGGCAGACGCCGGACCATGCCGTGCGCCACCAGCTTGTCCACCAGAGATGTCACTGTCGCCTGGCTGACCCGCATCTGCTGCGCCAGGGCCTTGGGCGTAGCGCTGTCCTGGCTGTCGACGATCTGAAGGACGCGGAGCTGCGTCGGTGTCAGCCCGGCGGCCTGCGCCAGATCGCGGGAATACAGCTCCGTCGCGCGCACGATACGGTGCAGGGCGATCAGGCTGTCATCTGTTCTGTGGCGGGATGCGGTGTTCATGATTCTCTCACGGCATTGAGTCCTATTTGCTTCAGCACGTGAAGATTTTCAATATAAAATTTGCTTCGGCTAAGAGCGTCCATCCGCGACATGCTTAGCCTGTATGCGCCCCGTCGGCGGCTAAATGCGCGTATATATGCGGCATATTCCATCCGCTGGCGGAAAAATATGCTTTGATGGTTGAAATTTCGGCAGCCCCCATATAGTTAGCTTCATCGAAGTTAGTGTGGAGGCGCAGGTACAATGCCCGAGATCATCGGAGACGAACCCAAATCCAAACCTCGAACTCGTGCGCCCCGTCTGCGCAAACCTGATGCGAAAGACGGGGCGGAAATCTGGGCGCTTGTGCGTGATTGCAAGCCGCTGGACGAGAACTCGATGTACTGCAATCTGATCCAGGCCGATCATTTCCGCGACACGTGCGTGGTGGCGGAACTCGACGGCGACGTCGTCGGCTGGATATCGGGACACATGATTCCCAACGAAGACGCGTTCTTCGTCTGGCAGGTGGCGGTGAGTCCGAAGGCCCGCGGCCTCGGTCTCGGCAAGAAGATGCTGCTGCACCTGCTGGAGCGCGACGCCTGCGCCGACGCGGCAGAGCTCAAGACGACGATCACCGAAGACAACGACGCTTCCTGGGCGCTGTTCCGCAGTTTCGCCCGCGCGATCGGCGGCGAACTCACCGATGAGCCGCATTTCGACGAAGAGGCGCACTTCGACGGTCGCCACGACACCGAGCACATGGTGACGATCACCCTGCCCGAGGAATTCGATCTCAAGCAGGCGGCCTGACCGCCGCAGCGAAATTCCCGAATCTCCGAAAGGACGTACGCCATGCCCAACGACATGGACCAGAAGACCTCTGTCTTTGCGCGCCGCGAAAGCGAAGCGCGCTCCTACTGCCGCTCCATCCCCTCGCTGTTCACCGAGGCCCGCGGCTCCGAACTGTTCGACGACGAAGGCAACCGCTATATCGATTTCCTGGCCGGCTGCTCGTCGCTGAACTACGGCCATAACGATCCCGACATGAAGCAGGCGCTGCTGGACTACATCGCCGGCGACGGCATCGCCCACGGCCTGGATCTTCACACCGAAGCCAAGGGCGCCTTCCTCACCGCCTTCGAGGAGCACATCCTGAAGCCGCGGGACATGGATCACCGGGTCATGTTCATGGGCCCGACCGGCGCCAACGCCGTCGAGGCGGCGATGAAGATCGCCCGCAAGAAGACGGGCCGCACCAACATCGTGGCCTTCACCCGCGGCTTCCACGGCGTGACCATGGGCGCGCTGGCCGCGACCGGCAACGGCTACCACCGCGGCGGCGCCGGGATGGACAAGTCAGGCGTCACCCGCATGCCGTACGACGGCTTTGCCGACGGCGTCGACAGCGCCGCGCTGCTGGAGCAGATGCTGACCGATCCGTCGGGCGGCATCGATGCCCCGGCGGCGATCATCCTGGAAACCGTCCAGGGCGAGGGCGGACTGAACGCCGCTTCGACCGAGTGGATCGAGAACGTGGCGCGGATCGCCCGCGACAACGGCGCGCTGCTGATCATCGACGACATCCAGGCGGGCTGCGGCCGCACCGGCACCTTCTTCTCCTTCGAGAAGATGGACGTGCAGCCGGACCTCGTGACCATGGCAAAGTCCATCTCCGGATTCGGGCTGCCCATGGCGATGGTTCTGGTCCGTCCCGAGCACGACGTCTTCGGCCCCGCGGAGCACAACGGCACCTTCCGCGGCAACACCCACGCCTTCGTCACCGCGCGCGTCGCGATCGAGAAGTTCTGGGCCGACGACAGCTTCGAGAAGGCTCTGGAAGAGAAGGCCACGCGCCTGACCCGGGCGCTGCGCAAGCTGGCCGAGACGGTGCCCGGCTCCCGCCTGAAGGGCCGCGGCCTGATGCAGGGGCTGGACGTCCATTCCGGCGAACTGGCCGGCGCGATCTGCGCCCGCGCCTTCGAGCTTGGCCTGGTGGTCGAGACCTCGGGCTCGAACGACGAGGTGGTCAAGATCCTGGCGCCCCTGACGACGCCGGCGGCGCTGTTCGAGGAAGGCTTCAACATGCTCGAGCAGGCGGCCGCGGACGTTACCGGCGGCCTTCAGATCGCAGCGGAGTAAACGTTCATGATCATCAGGGATTTCAATGAGCTGAAGGGCACCGACAGGGCCGTCTCCGACAAGGACTGGACGTCCGTGCGGATGCTGCTGGCCGACGACGGGATGGGATTTTCGTTCCACATCACGACGCTGAAGGCCGGCTCGGAGCATACCTTTCACTACAAGCACCACTTCGAGAGCGTCTACTGCATCTCGGGCCGCGGCTCGATCACGGATCTCGGGACCGGCGAAACCCACCAGATCAAGCCGGGCGTGATGTATGCGCTCAACCTGCACGACCACCACACCGTCCGCGCCGAGGAAGACCTCGTCATGGCCTGCTGCTTCAACCCGCCGGTGACGGGCAAGGAAGTGCATCGCGAAGACGGTTCCTATGCGCCGGCAGACGAATTCGCAAAGTAGTTCAGAGTAGTATCATGCCACATACAGTCGAAAAGATCGGCGGGACTTCCATGTCCCGCCTCAACGAATTGCTTGAACCGCTGTTCCTTTCGGGCGGCGACGATCCCTACGGCCGTGTCTTCGTGGTCTCCGCCTTCGGCGGCATCACCAACCTGCTGCTGGAGCACAAGAAGACCGGCGAGCAGGGCGTCTATGCGCGGTTCGCCAACGCCGACAACGACCATGGCTGGCACGAGGCTCTGGACCGGGTGGCCGAGGCGATGCGGTCGGCGCACCGGGAGATTCTTTCCCACGCAGGCGACGTCGAACGGGCCGACGAGTTCGTGCGCGACCGTATCGAAGGCGCACGCAACTGCCTGATCGACCTGCACCGGCTCTGCGCCTATGGCCATTTCCGGCTGGCGGAACACATGCTGCAGATCCGCGAACTGCTTTCCGGCCTGGGTGAGGCGCATTCGGCCTTCGTCACCACGCTGATGCTGCAGCGCGCCGGCGTGAACGCACGCCGCGTCGACCTGACCGGATGGCGCGACGAGGGCGACATGAGCCTTGATGAGCGGATCACCTCGGCGATGAAAGGCGTCGACCCGATGTCGGAGATGCCCATCGTCACCGGCTACGCGCAGTGCGTGGACGGCCTGATGAAGGAGTTCGACCGGGGATACTCGGAGGTCACGTTCTCCCGCATCGCCGCGCTCACCGGCGCGCGCGAGGCGATCATCCACAAGGAGTTCCACCTCTCCTCGGCCGACCCGAACATCGTCGGGCAGGACGCGGTGCGCAAGCTGGGCCGGACCAACTACGACGTGGCCGACCAGCTTTCCAACATGGGGATGGAAGCGATCCACCCGAAGGCGGCGAAGACGCTGCGCCAGGCGGACGTGCCGCTGCGCGTGACCAACGCCTTCGAACCGGGCGATCCGGGGACTCTGATCGACGATCAGCCGGCCGAGACCGCCGCAGTCGAGATCGTCACCGGCCTCGACATCATCACGCTCGAGCTGTTCGAGCAGGACATGGTCGGCGTCAAGGGCTACGACGCGGCGATCCTCGACGTGCTCAAGCGCCACAATGTCCGCATCGTCTCCAAGGTGTCGAACGCCAACACCATCACGCACTATCTGGACTCCTCGCTGAAGACCATGCGCCGCGTGGAGCGCGACCTTCAGGGGCTCTACCCCGCCGCCAGCATTTCGGCGCGGCCGATGGCGATGGCCGCGGTGATCGGGCGGGACCTGAACGGCCTGTCCGTGCTCACCCGGGGTCTGCAGGCGATCGCCGGCGCGGATCTGGAGGCGGTGGGCGCGAGCCAGGGCCCGCGCAATGTCGATGTCCAGTTCATCTTTGAACGCGACGCCCTGCAGCCGGCCATCAAGGCGCTCCACGCCGCCTTCATCGAGAATCAGCCGACCGAACTGCGCCGCGCCGCCTAGTCGGCCGCGTTTGTGGCTGCCGGGCCGTCGCTGACGGTGTCTAGGGGCGCGGCGAGCGGCAGGCGGACCAGCGCGACCGTCCCCTCCCCGGGGCGGGAGCGGAGCTCGAATTCGCCGCCCAGCAGGGTCACGAGTTCCCGGGTGAGCGGCAGCCCCAGTCCCATACCGCCATGACGGCGGTCATAGCTGTCGGCGGCCTGGCCGAAGGGCGAGAGCACCTTCTCCATGTCGTCGGAGGCGATGCCGATGCCGGTGTCGGCGATCGATATTATCACCGGCCAGTCGCCGGCGCCCGGCGCGGCCTTCACGCGAACCCGCCCGCCGGCCTCCGTGAACTTCACTGCGTTGGACAGCAGGTTGATGATCACCTGACGCAGCTTGCCGGTATCGGACCACAGGGCCGGCAGCGTGCCTGTGGTCTCGTCCACCAGTTCGACGCCCCTGTCCCTGGCCATCGGCGCAACCATCGCGATGGCGAAGCCGATGCTTTCGGCAACGTCCGTCTCCTCCACATGCAGCTCCAGCCGGCCCGCCTCCGAACGGGTCAGCAGCAGGATCTGGTCGACGAGTTGCAGAAGGTGCTGCCCGGCGGTCCGGATCGAGCGCGCATGCTCCTCATAGGCGCCGTCCTTGCCGACCGGGCCCAGCAACCGGTCAACCATGATGTCGGCGAAACCGATGATGGCGCTGAGCGGCGTGCGCAGTTCATGGCTCATGTTGGCGAGGAAGCGGCTCTTGGCGCGGCTGGCCTGATCGGCCTCGTACGCCTTGATGCGCAGCTGCTCGCCCGACTGCTGCATTTCGCCGAGCATGCGGTTGAACGCTTCCGACAGCGACCGGATTTCCCGTGGCGTGGGCTGCGGCAGGCCTTCGACCCGGGCCTCGGCGTTGCCGCCCTCGACCTCGCGCGCCACGGCCGCCACCGTCTCGATGGGCCGCGCAAGATGCCGCGCCAGCACCCAGGCGAGCGCCAGCGCCGCCAGCAGGCCGAGCGCGCCGATCAGCAGGGAGGCCATCTGAACCTGGTTGGCGTGGCGCTCCAGTTCCCGGATCGGCTGCGGCACCATCACGCCCCAGCCCGTCCTGTCGACGCTGGTGAAGCCGGCGATCATGTCGGCCTCCATGGCCGGCGAATAGAAGGTCTCGACGCCGGTTTCTCCGGCAACCATCCGGGCCACCGGCAGGATGGCCGATATGTCCTTCATTTCCAGCCGCCAGGACTCGTTCGGATGCGCCAGAACGCGGCCGAACTGGTCGACAATGGCGGAGTGGCCACGTTCGCCGAAGGCGATCTCCTTCTGGAGACGGAGAAGGTAATTCATGCCCAGCACGCCAAGCGCAGTGCGGCCATCGTCGAGTTGCCTCACCACCACCAGCTTCGGCTGGCCCGCCCAGTTGGCCCTGACGCCGGTGAAGACCACGTCGCCGTCCGCTGCTTTCGCGGTCGCCTGCAGTTCGCTGATCTCCGCCGGCGTATAGTATCCCTCGCGGTTCTCGACATTGAGGATGATGCTGACGGGCCGGCCCCTCTCGTCGACGATGCAGTCATGCTCGAAACCCATCTCCACCAGCAGGCGGGCGACGCCGCCGTCGATGGTCGTGCCGCCGTTCATCGCCGCGATCGAGAGCTGGAACACGGCCTCCACGTCCCGGGCGTAGCGGTCCAGTGCGTGCGACAGGTTCTTCGCCAGCAGCAGGTGGCGCTCGCTGACCTCGTCGAGTTCCTTCTCGTAGGCCGACCGCTGCGTCCAGAAGGCCAGGAGCCCGACGGGGATGACAGCGACCAGGAAGAAGGCGACAAGCAGCATGCTGCGCAGCGAATCGCCCCGCTGGCGACGCGCGCCTGCCTTCCGCTTGCTGTCCGCCTCCGCCATTGCATGCTCCCGGGCCGTCGCGGCCGGTTGTTCCATGCAGTCTACGCCATGCAGGACCGCGCAGGAAACAAGCCGGCATCACACCCGGCGTCATCAGGAAGCGCCCCTGTCACCCGGATCAGCACGACGGTAAAGATCGGATCGGCGGCGGCGGTCGAAGCCACGGAGGCATGAAGATGGCGGATGGCGAGGGCACCGGCATGGCCGGATGCATCGGCGGCGGCATCGTTCTGGGCGGCTGCGCCGTGGTGCTGCTGGCGGCCCTCGCCGGAGGCGTCATCGCGCTCGGCCTCTTCGCCGCGGTCAACCCGATCATCACCACGACCGTTCTCGTCCTGTTGGCGGCGGGCGGCATACGCGCCTGGCAGTTGCGCCGCCGGCACCGCAGCGACGCCGAAGGGGAGCGGCCGACCGACAGCTAGGCGCGCGGCGCGACGTCCTCCATGAAGGCGCGGAGCGCGTCCAGACGGGCATCCACGCCGCCGCGGGCGACCGGATCGAGCAGGATGTGACTGACCCCGATTTCCTTCAGCCGGCCGATGGTCTCCAGCATCTCTTCCGGCGAGCCGGCGATGGACTTCTCCGGCTCCATCGCCTTCGCCGGATCCAGGAAGACACGTAGCGACAGCGTCAGTTCGTCCGGGTCACGCCCGATCGCCCCGCACGCTTCGCGGCACTGCCGCCATTCGTCGGCCACGACCGGACGCGGCTGGAAGGCGGCATGGAACGCCTGTCCGTAGCGGGCGACGCGCCGGAACGCCGGCGTGCTGGAGCCGCCGATCCAGATGGGCAGCGGCTTCTGGACCGGTTTCGGCTCGAAGCCGACTTCGGGAAACTGGTAGAACTCGCCCTGGAACCTAGGCGCCGCATCCTCGAACAGCGTCCGGAAGATCTCGAGTTGCTCGTCCGTCCGCCGCCCGCGGAGGTCCCATGGCATGCCGAGAACGGCCGCCTCCTCTGCCATCCAGCCAACGCCGGCGCCCAGAATGACCCGGCCTTCGGAAAGGACGTCCAGAGTGGCTATCTGTTTCGCCGTCTGTACCGGCGGCCGGTAGGGCAGGATCAGCACCGTCGTACCGAGCCGGATCTTTTCCGTGCAGGCCGCGACAAAGGTCAGGGTGCTGATGGCGTCCAGCCAGCTCATGTCCGGCGAAGGGCCGAAGGAGCCGTCCTTGCTGTAGGGATATTTCGATGCGAACTCGGCCGGCCAGCAGATGTGGTCGCTGACCCAGGCCGAATGGCAGCCCAGCCGCTCGGCTTCGCGTGCGAAGCCGGTCAGTGTCCGTCGGTCGACGTTCCGCCCCAGATGCGGCAGATGAATGCCCCATTCCATGGCTCCCCTCCATGTCCGTTCTCTCCCACTCGCGCCAGTCTAGCGGGGCCGCTAGGATCGTGCGCGGGGAGAAATCGCATTCGGGGAGACAGGGAATGCGCGAGAAGACGATTACCGGCTACTGCAATCCGTTCTCGGCAACGCCGGGCGAGACCATCGGGTTCATGATCTCGACCTACGCGCCGGGCGACTATGAGGCCGAACTGGTGCATGTGCGCGCCGGTGACGATTTCAGCGACGCCAGCGTGGGCATGATCGAGGATGTACTGGCGGCCGATTTCGCCGGAACCTATCCCGGCCGGAATCAGCCGCTCCAGCCAGGTTCATTTGGCGTCGTCGAATCCGGCGCCCCCATCGGCCCCATGGACGGACTGACCATGGCCGCCTGGATCTGGCCCACCCTGCCGGGCGGCCGGTCGCAATCGATCCTCGGCTGCTGGGATGCGGACCGCCGCGCCGGGTTCCGCCTGCTGCTAGACGCCGAGGGGGCGCTGGCGCTGGAAATCGGTGACGGCAAGGGCGGCGGCCGGATGATCTCTACCGGCACGCCGGTCGTCCAGCGCCAGTGGTACCGCGTCTCCGCCAGCTACGACGCGAGGACCGGAGAGGTCCGTCTGAGCCAGCAGCCGCACGGCCTTTCACCGGGCCAGAGCGTGGCCGCCGGGGCCGCGGAGGCGCGAGCGACGCTGGAGCGAGGCCTGCGGCCGGAATCGGGCGAGGCTCCGGTCATGTTCGCCGCCAGCGCCGGCGCCGAAGGTCCCGCCGATCACTACAACGGCAAGATCGACCGACCGCGCATCGCCGCGCGCGCCCTCGACCCGGCGGATGTGGATCGCCTCATGGCCGCCGGTCCGGACGAATCTCTTCGCGGCGACCTGATTGGATGCTGGGATTTCAGCCGCGACATTCCCACCGACCGGATCACCGATCTCGGCCCGGCGGGCCGGCACGGCCGGCTGGTCAACCTGCCGGCGCGGGCCTCGACCGGGTTCAACTGGACCGGCGAAGCCCACGACTGGCGGGAGAAGCCCGAGCACTACGGCGCCGTACACTTTCACGACGACGACCTCTACGACGCGGGCTGGGAGCAGGATTTCTCATTCACCGTACCGGCGGACCTGCCGAGCGGGCTCTACGCGGTGCGCCTGCGCCATGGCGGCGACGTCGACCGCATTCCCTTCGTCGTCCGCCCTCCGCTCGGCACTGCGACGGCGCCCGCGGTCTTCCTGATGCCGACGGCCTCCTATCTCGCCTACGCCAACTACCGGCTGCGCCTGAAAGCCAACCCGCTGTTCGGCGACGGCCGGCCGAAATGCGTCAACGACGCCTTCCTCGGCGCCCATCCGGAACTCGGCGGCTCGACCTACGATCTGCACAGCGACCGCTCCGGCATACAATACTCTTCCCGACTCAGGCCGGTGACCAACATGAAACCGGGCGACAACCGGCCCTGGGGCCTGCCCGCGGACTGCAACATTCTCGCCTTGCTCGACCATGTCGGCGAACCCTTCGACATCATCACCGACGAGGACCTGCACCAGCATGGCGCCGCCCTTCTGGCGCCCTGGCGCTGCGTCATCACCGGCTCGCATCCGGAGTACCACTCGACCGCAATGCTCGATGCGCTGGAGACCTTCACCGGTCAGGGCGGGCGGCTGATGTACATGGGCGGCAACGGCTTCTACTGGCGCGTCGCCTTTCGCGACGATCTGCCGGGCGTGCTGGAGGTGCGACGCGCCGAGGACGGCACCCGCGCCTGGATCGCCGAGCCCGGTGAGTACTACCACGCCTTCAACGGCGAATATGGCGGGCTCTGGCGGCGGCAGGGCCGCCCGCCCAACCGGCTGGCGGGCGTCGGCTTCGCCGCCCAGGGTTTCGAGCGGAGCACCTATTACCGCCGGCGGCCGGAGGCCGACGACCCGCGAGCGGCATTCATCATGGCCGGTGTCACCGACGAGATCATCGGCGATTTCGGCACTGTCGGCGGCGGCGCGGCCGGCGAGGAGATCGACCGCCACGACGTCCGCCTGGGCTCGCCGCGGCATGCCCTGGTGGTCGCGACCTCGGAGGACCACGGCGAACAGATGCTGCGCACCAAGGAGGAGTTCCTGTCGACCATTCCCTGGTTCGACGACCCGAAGGTGCGTGCCGATCTCACCTTCTTCGAATGCCCCAATGGGGGAGCGGTGTTTTCCACCGGATCGATCAGCTGGGCCGGCAGCCTCGGCCACGAGAACTGGAACAACAACGTGGCCCGCATCACGACCAACGTCCTGCGCCGCTTCATCGATCCGACGCCCTTCGAACTGCCCGGCGAGACTGCGAAGGGAGACCGCAGATGAGTCAGCGCAACGCGTTCCGCTTCGCCCATCCCTTCCGCGTCCGCTATGCGGAGATCGACGGCCAGGGCATCGTCTTCAACGCCCACTACCTGACCTATTTCGACACCGCGATCACCGAGTATCTGCGCCATCTGGGCTATGACTACGAGGCCGAGGTCAAACGCACGGGCGACGACTTCCATCTCGTCAAGACGACGCTGGAGTACAGGGCGCCGATTCGCTTCGACGAGGAGATCGAGGTCGGCGTCCGCGTGCCGAGGATCGGCCGTTCCTCGCTGGTCTTCGAACTCGGCATCTTCGGCAAGGGCGAGAGCGAACCGCGGGCGACGGGCGAGAACATCTGGGTGAACACCAACCAGACGACGCACGAAACGGTGCCCGTGCCGGACCGGTTCATCGATCTGATCCGGACCCTCGAAGGCGATGCGCTGGAAGTCGGGCGGCCGGGATGACGGCGGCGGTTCCGGCTGCCGGCCCGGCGCGCTAGACTGCGCTTCGCATCGATCGCCTGTCGGGGGAGAAGGCCATGGAACCGGTCCGCTATGTCGAACGCCTGAACGAGAAGTACCAGTCGCTGGGCTTTCCGCCGTACCAGTGGACCATCAACGAACATGCGCCGCTGACGCCGCTGGAAAAGCCGCTCGGCGCGTGCCGCGTGTCCATGCTCACCACCTCGGGCGCTTCGTGCCGCGGGGAGCCCGGTTTCGACCCGGACGCACGCAACGACCTGCGGCTTGACGCAGTGCCGTCGGACTGGCCGGCGGACGGCTTCGAGATCAACGACAACTATTACGACCACACGGACGCCAACGCCGATATCAATTGCCAGTTCCCCATCGAACGGCTGCGGGAACTGGCGGCGGATGGCGTCATCGGCAGCGTCGCGCCCCGGCTCTGGAGCGGCTTCATGGGGCGCATCTACAAGCGCCAGGCGACACTGGAAAAGGCCGCCTGGCTCGCCGACGAACTGAAAGAGGACGGCGTCGACCTGCTGATCCTGGTGCCGGCCTGCCCGCTGGACCATCAAACCGCCGGACTGGTGGCGCGCACGGTCGAGGAAGCGGGCATTCCCACGGTCTGCGTCTCCACCGGCCGTGATCTCTCGGCGCAGGTGAAGCCGCCGCGCACGGTCTTCGTCAATTTTCCCATGGGCAACGCCTTCGGCCGGCCCGAAGACCGGGCCCAGCAGCGCCGGATTCTGACCGACGCGCTGGAGCTGGCCGCGAGCGGTACAACGCCGGGCGAACTGGTCGACCTGCCCTATGACTGGGGCGAACCGGTGACGGTGTTTTTCAAGGAAACGACGCGCGAATATCAGTTGAAGAAGTAGCAGCGCGGTGACCGCGCCAGCGCCGAACGGGACCGGCAACCCCATGGACGCCTATACGCCGGCCGAGATGGCCGTGCGCGTCCGCACCGTCGGCGTCGCCAAGGTCAGGCTCCCCGCCGTCTCCGTCCTCACCCTGGGCCTGCTGGCGGGGGCGTTCATAGCCTTCGGCGCGGTCCTCTACACCATCGTCATGACAGGCTCGCCGCTGGGGTTCGGGCCCGCGCGGCTGCTCGGCGGCGCGGCTTTCTCGCTGGGCCTGATCCTGGTGGTCGTCGGCGGCGCGGAACTGTTCACGGGCAACAGCCTGATGGTCATGGCCTGGGCGGCGCGGCAGGTGAGCACGGCGCGTCTGCTGCGGAACTGGGCGCTGGTCTATCCTGCCAACCTGGCCGGGGCGCTGGGCACCCTTGCCCTCGTCTGGCTCGCCGGAACCCACGACATGGCGGACGGCGCGGTCGGCGACACCGCGGCGGCGATCGCCGCCGCCAAGCTCTCCCTGAACCCTCTGGAGGCGTTTGCCCGCGGCGTTCTCTGCAACGTGTTGGTCTGTCTCGCGGTGTGGCTCTGCTTCGCCGCCCGCGATGTCGCCGGCAAGGTGCTGGTAATCGTGCCTCCGATCACCGCCTTCGTGGCGCTCGGCTTCGAGCATTCGGTCGCCAACATGTACCTGATCCCGGCCGGGATGCTGGCGGGCGGCGAATTCGACCTCGCCGGCCTGCTCGGCAACCTCGTTCCCGTAACGCTGGGCAACATCGCCGGCGGCGGCCTGCTCGTCGCCGGCGTTTACTGGATCTGCTACCTGCGCGGCCGTACCGACGAGACTGACTAGGTCCGGCGATCGCTCAGTAGCAGGTTGGCCAGTAGGCCAGCGGGTTGGGCTGCCCCCAGGGCTTCGGCTTCACCCGCAAGCGGCGGATCTGCGACTGCAGCCAGCGCTTGGTCTCGGCCGGGTCGACAATCTCGTCGACGCCGAGAATGCCAGCGCCATCATAGGGGTCGGTATCCTCCGTCCACTGCTCAATCAGAGCCGCACGCTCCGCCGCCGCGTCCTCGGCCTGTTCCAGCCGCCCGCCATGCACGACATTGACGCCGACGTCCGGATCCATGAAGGAGAGTTCGGCCGACGGCCAGGCCGCGACGACATCGGAGCCCATGTTGGTGCCGCCCATGGCGAAGTAGGCCAGCCCGAAAGCCTTGCGGAAGACCAGCGAGATACGCGGCACCCGGCAGATCGACAGCGCTTCCACCATCATGATGGCGCGGCTGAGCAACCGGTCGTGCTCCACCTTGGACCCGACCATGAATCCGGGTACGTCCTGCAGGAAGACGAGCGGGATGTTGAAGGCGTCGCAGAGACAGATGAACGCCGTGATCTTGTCACACGCGCCCGGTGAGAGCGCGCCGGCGTAGTGCAGCGGCTGGGAGGCGACGAATCCCACAGTCCGTCCGCCCATGCGCGACAGAGCCGTGATGATGCTGCCGCCGAAGCGCGGTTTCAGCTCGAAGATGCGGTCGTCGTCCGCCAGGTAGCGCAGCACCCGGCGCATGTCGTAGGCGCGGGTGCGGCGCATCGGCACCAGGTCGTAGATCGTCTCGTCGACATCCGCGAGGCCGGGCCAGTCGTGCTCCGGGGGCAATTCCCAGGCGTTCGACGGCAGGTAGGAGAGGAAATCCCGGATCAGCTGGAAGGCCTCGTCCTCGGTTTCGGCGACCCGGTCGATCATGCCGGTGACCTTTTCGTGCACCTCGGTGCCGCCCAGATCCTCGAAGCTGATCTTCTCGCCCGTGGCGATCTCCACCACGCGCGGGCTGGTTACCGCCATGCAGGAACCCCTCAGCTGCACGACGAAGTCGGAGAAGGCGCCCTGGAATGTGCCACCGCCGAAGCAATTGCCCAGGATCGCCGTCGCCAGCGGAACCGAGCGGTTGCGCCGGTGGGTCTCGACGCTGGGCGTGACCTTCACGAAGCCCTCCGAGCCCAGGGTATCGGGAATGCGCGCGCCGCCGGTCTCGGCGAAGAAGACGAAGGGATGGCCGTGCTCCACAGCCTGCTGCAGCATGCGCGTCTTCTTGCGGCTGCCGACCACCGAGCTGGAACCGCGCTTGACGGTCAGGTCGTCGCCACCGACCCAGACCGTGCGGCCATCGACCGTGCCATAGCCGCCGATCTTGCCGTCGCCGGGCGAGGTCGCAGCGTCCTCGGGCCGCTCCGACCGGGCGAAGGTTCCGAGTTCGATGAAGCTGTCGGGATCAAGAAATCGGTCAATGCGCTCGCGGACGGTCAGAGCGCCGCGATCGTGCAGCCTCGCGATGCGCTCGGCGCCGCCCATCTCCTCGCGGATCTTCCGCCGCCGCTCCCGGAACACGCCGGTCACGCTGCCTACATTCTCGTCGCCGGTTTCGCCATCGGCCATTGCCGTCCTCCCCTTGGATCGCAGTTGCCGAACGGCCTACTCCGCCGTCCGCGTCGCCCCGGATTAATGAAGGGGCCTGCGGACGCCGGCAAGGGCCGCGCACGCGCATGGCGGCCCGCGCGAGACGGGCGGCTCAGCGGCCGCTTTCCGACGGGCGGCCGTCCACCAGTTCGACCGCGCTCGAGACGTCGGCGCTCAGTTTCCAGCCATTGTCGAGCACGGCCGAGCGCGCCGCTTCCATCGCGGCGGTGCGCACCAAAGCGAAGTCTGCGCCACGGAAGGTGTCGATCCAGACCCAGACCTCCAGCATGACATGGGTGGCCTCGTAGCTGGCGATCGTCACCCGCGGCTCCGGCGTTTCCAGTACGCCCTCCAGTCCGGCGACCCGGGCGACGATCGCCGCCCGAACCTCCGGCAGCGGCGCGCGGTAGTCGACGCCCAGGGTGAAGGTCGGCCGCCTCAGCCCGTCCCGGGTGAAGTTGATCAGCGGCGAATTGAAGATGATCGAATTCGGTATGTAGATGTCTCGGCCGTCGGCGGTGCGGACATGTGTGTTTCTCAGGTCCACAGCCGTCACCGCGCCTTGCGGCAGGTCGCCCGACTGAATGAGATCGCCGATGCGGAAGGGACGGGAAAAGACAAGAAAGAAACCCGCCAGGAAATTCTCGCCGACGCCGCGGAAGGCAAAGCCGAGAATCAACGCCGTCATCCCGCCGCCGGCGAGCAGACCGGCGGCCAGATTTTCCCAGCCGAGCAGATCGGTGGCCAGCAGCACCCCCAGGAAGGCGAATATCCAGACCGGCAGACGACTGACGAAGTTGGCGTGGATGCGGTCGCCCCGGCGGCGGACCAGCGACCCCAGCGCACGGCCGATGATCCAGCCGACCAGAACGAACGCCAGCAACAGGACGAGCGCGCCAGCGAGGTCGGGCAGTAGTTCCGCCAGACGTTCGAGATGGCGATCCAGTTGCGCGGCGGTCTCCGTCTCGGACTCGTTTTCCATGGCCGCGCCTTGCGTCCTCCAGGCTCGGAACGGGTGATCGGCTCCAATCCTAGGTCGAGGCTCCGCACCGCAGGCGCAAGGCGGCGGCAGCGACTGTCAGACGCGTTCGATCTCACCCATGCGGCCGGACTGGTAGTCGCGGACGGCGGCGTGGATCTCTTCCTCCGAGTTCATGACGAAGGGACCGTAGCGCGCCACGGGTTCGCCGATGGGCGTGCCGCCCAACAGCAGGAAACGCCCGCCCTCGCCGGCCCCCGACACGGTCAGCGAGGCGCCCGGCCCGAAGACGGCCATCTGGCCGCGTTCGACCGTTTCGCGTTCCCGACCAAAGGATACCGTGCCGTCGAAGACATAGGCGGCGGCGTTGAAGTCCGTCGGGATGGCGATTTCCGCCTCCGCGCCGGCGCCGACGCGCCAGTCCTGCAGCCAGATCGGCGTCCGCGTGCCGATCTTCGCCGCTACACCGAAGGCCTCGCCGGCAATGACCACCACCTCGATGCGCCCGTCCGGACTCGCCGCGCGCGGAATTTCGGCGCCGGCAAGATGCTGGTAGCCGGGCTCCGCGAACTTCTCCCGGGCCGGCAGGTTGACCCAGATCTGGAAGCCGTGCGCCGTGCCGCCCGCCCGCTGCATTTCCGGCGAGGGCAGCTCCGAATGGACGATTCCGGCGCCGGCGGTCATCCACTGCACGTCGCCGGCGCGGATCAGCTGGGTCTTGCCGGTGGAATCCTCGTGCAGCTTCTCGCCCTGCAGAATGTAGGAGACGGTCTCGAATCCCCTGTGCGGATGATCAGGCGCGCCGAGCGCCTCCCCCGGTCCGTAGTCGACGGGACCGACCTCGTCCAGCATCAGGAACGGATCGACCTGGTCCAGCCCCCTGGTGGGCACGGGCCGGCGCACCAGAAAGCCCGCTCCCTCGCGCTGCTGGTGCGCGGTAACGGTCTGCGCGATGCTGCGGCTCAACTCATTTCTCCTCGATGGCGACCTTCGCCGCATAGTCGGGCGGCGTGTAGCCTGCCTGCTTGTAGAGATGCACGGTGCAACCGCCATCGGCGCGCGCTGGATCGGCGAAGACCCATTGCGCCCGGCCGAACCAGCGCAGGGTCGCGGAGCCGTTCCAGATCGGGCAATGGGTGCAGTAGACCGGCAGGCGTTCCCGGCCGAAGGTCAGCGGACCGGCTTCCTCGACAAAGGGCAGGTCGCCACCCTCCCCAGCATAGCTGCCGGACTTCCGCAGACGGCCGCCGCTACCGCAGGGATCCATCTCGATGATGAAGCGGTCCGACTCCTCGGTGACGGCGACATGGCTCATGTGCTGCTTCAGAAGGAAGGCGCTGATCCGGGCGAATTCGGCCGTCGGCAGCTTTTCCCAAGCCTCGAAGCCGGCTCGCTGTCCCTCGGCCAGGTCGAGCTGGAACCTCAGAAGTTCGTCCTCGCCAAAATGTTGTAGCGCCCAGGCGAAGCTGTCGGCCATGAAGCGGATGATGCGATCGTGAAAGGGTACGTAATGCGCCGTCTCACGCCTGCGGAGCACCTCTCGTGCGGCCTCGGCGTCGCCTTCGTCGATGCGGGCGACGATCTCCTTCGCCAGCGCGCCGTGGTCCTCGTGGAAGGCTTTCAGGCAGGCAGCATAGGTCTCGGGCAGCGCCGCCGCCTCGCCCGCCGCGCCATCTGCCGCGTCGACGCCCACGCCATAGAGGTTTCCGATGTCCTGCCTGAAGCGGTGAATCAGCGCCGTGATGCCGTTGGCCGCTGCGGCATCCGGTCGGCGTTCCAGGGTCGAGACGGCGAGATCGGCGATAATCCGGACCGTGATGCCGAGGCCGCCCACCATCATGGCGTATTCCTTGGCGAGGCTTCGGGTCTCCCCGTCGCCGTCCTGCACCAGCCGCCGCGCCGCCGCCAGATCGCCGGCGGCCAGCGCGCCGTCGACCTTCTCGCAGAGCCTGACGCCCCATTCCCCGATCGGTATGCTCATGGCCGGATCTCCCCTGTCCTTGCCAGATATCTCCCCGCGTTCAAGCGTGCTTCCCGGCCAGGCTGCTGTCAAACGGCACATCGCCGCCCGCCGGGGCCGTCTTTCGGAGTGACCGCCCACTTCCTATACTGACACTTCAGCGGGTTTCACCCGCCTGACGACTGGGGAGGCGTCGGATGACCAACCATGACCTGAAACCCGTCAGCGGCCGGAGCGTCTGGCACGGCCGCGACCTGGAAGTGGATCGCAGTTTCGAGTTCGGCCTGGAACCGGCAGATGTCCGCGAACTGGAAGACGCGCTGGCGAAGGCGAAGACCGAAGGGCTCGCCTATGCCGATCTGACGGCGGACAATTTCCGCCTGCCAGGGCTCGGCGCGACGATGCGGCGGATCGAGTCGGAATTGCGCGACGGGCGCGGCTTCGCCTTGTTGCACGGCTTCCCGGTCGACGGCCACGACCTTGCCGATCTCGACATGCTCTATTTCGGCCTCTGCGTGCAGCTTGGTCAGCCGCTGACACAGAACAGCGACGCGACGCTGATCCACTACGTCACCGATGGGGCGCTCAGGCCCAACCAGGGCACCCGCGGCGTCGGTCTGCCGAAGGAATCGCGCCTGCATGTCGATCTGACCGACGTGGTCTCGCTGTTCTGCGTCCGCCAGGCGCCGGACTCGCCGCACAGCCGCGTCGGCAGCGCCGGACAGATCTACAATACGTTGCTGGAACGCGGTCCCGAGGCGCTGGAGCGGCTGATGGCCGGCTTTCACTGGTCGCGCATGGGCGAGCAGCTCGGCTGGGAAGCGCCGTATTCCGAGTACCGCGTGCCGCTGTTCTCACTCGCGGCAGGGCAGCTTTCCTGCCGCTACAACCGCAACTGGATCGAAAGCGCCGCCACGAATGACGAAAGCCTGGTCACGGCGGAGGAGCGCGAGATCTTCGACCTGATCGACGAGATTGGCCACGAAGCCCGCTTCGAGTTTCCCTTCGAGAAGGGCGACATCCAGTTCTGCAACAACCTGACCGTTCTGCACGGGCGCGCGGCCCACGCCCCGATCGAAGCGGAAGCCGAGAAGCGTCTGCTGCTGCGCATCTGGCTCGACCTGCCGGACTTCCGCGAGACGGTGGACGAGGCGGTGATCCGGTATGGCATTGGCCGCCACGGCCTGATCGGCTTCACGCCCGAGGAGATGGCGGCAGGCCTGCACCGCCAGCCACGGCCCCGCCGCGCCGACGGAGCGATCCGGCTGTGAGCGCGGAACTGCACTGGAAATCGGCGGCGGAACTGACCGGCGATTTCCGCAGCGGCGCCGTCTCGCCCGTAGAGGTGACGTGCGCCATGCTGGACCGGATCGAGACGGTCGACCCGCTGCTCGGCAGCTATGACGAAGTGACCGCCGAGCGGGCGATGGCTCAGGCGGCGCGGGCCGAGACGGCCTGGCGCGCAGGCGAAGCAGGACCGCTGACCGGCGTGCCGGTCGCCGTCAAGGCGCTCTGCGACATGAAGGGCGTGCGCACCGCCGCCGGCACGAAGGTGATGCGCGAGCGGGTCGCCGAGACGGACGCGACGGTCGTGCGGCGGCTGGAGGAAGCCGGCGCGGTGATCCTGGGCCTGCTGGTGATGACCGAGGGCGCCAGCGCGGTGCACCACCCCGAGACGCCGCAGCCGAAGAACCCCTGGAACCCCGACTACTGGTCGGGCGCGTCGTCCAGCGGCTCCGGGGTCGCCGTAGCCGCCGGTCTCTGCTTCGGCGCGCTGGGATCGGACACCGCGGGCTCGATACGCGCCCCGTCGCACTTCAATGGCGTGACCGGCCTGAAGCCGACCTATGGCCGGGTCTCGCGCGCCAAGGTGTTCCCGCTTTCGGCGACGCTGGACCATTTGGGACCGATGACGCGGAGCGCGGAAGACGCCGCCTCGATGCTGCGCGTCATCGCCGGGCCTGACGAGGCCGATCCGACGGCTGTACGGCGTTCGATCAGCGGCGATCTTGCCGGTCTGGATCAGGGCATCGAAGGGCTCAGGATCGGCGTCGACGAACGCTGGATCACCGACGGGGTCGATCCGGAACTCAGCAAATCGGTTCTGGAAGCGGCGGCAGAACTGGAGCGTGCCGGCGCCGTCCGGGTGAATGTCGATGCCCCCGACCGCGGGGAGGCGATCCGCGCCGGCGCGGCAATCCTGCATGCCGACGTCGCCTTGGCGCACCGCGACCTGTTTCCGGGACGCGAGGACGACTATGGCCCGCACCTCGCGGAGCTCATCCGCATCGGGCAACGCCTGACGGGCGTCGAACTCGCAGAGGCGCACGAACGCCGTCGGAACTGGACGGGGCGGCTGGCCGCGCTGCACGAGGAGGTCGATCTGCTGATCCTGCCGCCGACACCCGCGCCGGCGCCGCCGGCCCGGCTGACTCACGCACTGTCAGGCGACTTCTTCGATCAGGGCGATGTCTTCCGCTTCACCCTGCCCTTCACGCTATCCGGGCAGCCGGCGCTCACCCTGCCCTGCGGTTTCAGCCGCCTGGGTCTGCCCCTGGCGTTCCAGCTGATCGGCCGGCCGTTCGAGGAGGCGGCGGCGTTGCGCGCCGGCATGGCCTGGCAGGCGCGGACCGACTGGCACCTCCGCCATCCGGACGAAGCCGCCTGGCAGGGCCACGCCGCCTGAAACGCGAAACGGCCGGCTTCCCGATGGAAGCCGGCCGTCTGCAACGCTACAGAGGGCAATTGGCAGTGCCGTCAGTCGGCGGCGTCGCCCACGCGCTGGGCGTTCAGGGCCGCGGCATAGGCCTCGCCGGAGGTCATCTCGATGCCCTCATAGCCCGCGCCGGCGACCTGCTTGATACGCTGGACGTATTTCGGCGCGCCGCCGTTGTAGACCAGATAGCGCGGATTGCCGGCCTCGTGGCCCTCGACGTTCGAGTTGTAGCCGGTGAACCAGGACTTGGCCTTCCGCATCAGCATGACCGAGTACATCTGGACCACATGGTCGGTCCATTCCTTCTCGGCCTCGGCGCTCGCCTCGACGCGGGTATAGCCCCGCTCCTGGACGTATTCCAGCATGTCGCTGACCCAGTTCACGCCGGTCTCGATGCCGCGCGGGTAGTTGGTCGACGCAGAGCCTGACTGCGGTCCGGCCGGCAGGAACATGTTCGGGAAACCGTGGATGAACATGCCCAGATAGGTCTGGATCGCCTCGTCCCACTTGGCCTTCAGGCGCTCGCCGCCGACGCCACGGATGTCGATGTGATCGTAGGCGCCGGTGATGGCGTCGAAGCCCGTGCCGTAGATGATGATGTCGAACTCGCGCTCGACGTCGTCGGAGGTCATGATCCCCTTCTCCGTGATCCGCTTGAGCGGCGTCTCGGAGAGATCGACCAGATGCACGTTGTCGCGGTTGTAGGCCTCGTAGTAGTTGGTCTCCAGCGGCACGCGCTGGACGCCAAAGCCGTGGTCGCGCGGAATCAGCTTCTCGGCCAGTTCCTTGTCGTTGACGCGCTGGCGGATACGGTCGGCGATGTATTCGGAGAACTCCGCGTTCGCCTTCTCGTCGGTAAAGATTTCCCGGAAGTTCTGCAGCCAGATGCCGAAGCCCGGCTCGTCATAAAGACGGTCCCAGAGCTTGATCCGCTCCTCCCGCGTGACTTCCCAGAAGCCGCGCCGGTCGGGCTGATGCTCGAAGCCGCCCGGCGACTTGGCGCAGTTGGCGAAGATCTCGTCATAGCGCGCGCGGATCTCCGCCATCTTTTCGTCGTCGATCCGGTAGTTGTTCAGCGGCGCGGCCCAGTTCGGCCGGCGCTGGAACACGGTCAGTTCGCCCACCTTGTCGGCGATCTCGCCGATCACCTGGATGGCGGTGGCGCCGGTGCCGATGATGCCGACCTTCTTGCCCTTCAGGTCCACGCCTTCGTGCGGCCAGTAATAGGTGTGGAAGGACTGGCCCTTGAAGTCGTCGATACCTTCGACGCGCGGCATGGTCGGCTGCGAAAGCAGACCGAGGCCCATGACCAGGAAGCGGGTCGTCAGGGTGCGCCCGTCGTCCAGGCCAAGACGCCAGAGGTTCTCCGCCTCGTCCCAGTGCGCCGACTTCACGAAGACGTTGAACTGCATGTACTTGCGCAGGTCGAACTTGTCGGCAACGAAGTTCAGATACTTCAGGTTCTCCGGCTGCGGCGAATAGGCCTCGACCCAGTGCCACTCGTCCAGCAGTTCCTGCGAGAACGTGTAGCCGTAGGTGTAGCTCTCCGAATCGAAACGGCAGCCCGGATAGCGGTTGAAATACCATGTGCCGCCGAGATCGCCCCCGGCCTCCAGCACGGTCGCGTCCATGCCCATATCGGCGAGGCGCTTGATCTGATAGATGCCGCACACGCCGGCGCCTATCACAATGGCCTCATAGTGTGTCTTGTTCTTGTCGGTCACCATCTGCTCCTGTTCCTGAATGCTTTCCGGCCATTTTCGGCCGATGCGGACCAGCCGTCGCATCTGGAGCGCGGCAGAGGGTCCTCCCCACAGTTTCTGGCCATTAATATACTCATCGGTAGGTTTTTCTGTCAAGTAGTAAACCACACATCGTTGCATGAAATGCTACGCTGCGTCACACAACGCCCGCGCATGGCGGATCGCGAAACCGACCCTGGGAAAATGCACCGCCACCTCACCCACCCTGTCGTCTTCGCGAACCAGGGTAATCCCTTCCGGGCCGTACCCCCTCAGCATGCCGGCGACCGGCTCGCGGCCATAGTCCGTCGGCGTCACTTCGACAAGGTCGCCCTCGCGCCAGCCTTCGGCGTTGGCCATGACGCCAGCCGGCGGCTCCGGCATGGCCTCGCGTGCGGCGTCCAGGGCGGCTTCGGCGCTCATCGCGCGCATCTCGCCGTGGCCGATCGCGGCAATGCGATCCATGAAGGCGATCAGCGCCGGATGCGGTTCGAGAACGCGCGCAACGCCCGGGCCGTTGACGCGGATGAACCAGAGCGGATGGTAGAGCGTGAAATCCGCCAGCCCCGGCCGATCACCGGCGACGAACGGGCGGCCGTCGCGAAACAGGTCCGCCATCCAGGCAAGCCGCGGCCGGAGCTGTTCCAGATGGCGCGGCACCGAGGCCTTGATGCGTTTGATGTCGGCGCCCGCCGCGCCCCGCATGCGGGCCCGATCCTCATGGAACGAAGCCGGCATGACGTCGGCATTGGCCCCCATCACGTAGACCGCCAGGGTCCAGAAGGACGGCCCCTCGGCGAAAGCCGACATCACATTGGCGAGCCCCCGGCCGCCCGCCATGATCGACGGCTCCGGCCAGCACCGCTCCAGTTCTTCGGCGATCCGCCGCGTGTCGCAGTAGATGTCGGCGCCGATCTGCATGACCGGCGTCTTGCGGTAACCCCCGGTCAGCGGCACCAGATCCGGCTTCGGCAGCGTCGAGGGGATTTCGACGCCCGACCAGGCAAGCCGCTTCAGACCCAGCATGGGCCGGACCTTCTCCGCATATGAAGAGATGCCGTAATGATGAAGTATCGGACTGGACACGACCGCCTTCCCCCGTGGTCGCCCTTAACGTTCGTTCAGTGTAGGCCCGCCCCGGCGCCACACCAACCGCGATGTACACGACCCTGCCATGTTGTTGGCCACCGGGCCGCTCGTCGATAGGCTGCGGACGGAGGAGAGGGAGCCGCAAGGGGAGACGCGGATGACACTGCCGATGGACCGGAACAACCTGCAGATGTTCCATATCAACGTGAACTGCAGCAATCTCGATCGTTCCGTTGCCTTCTACAAGGCGCTGGGGTTCAAGGTGATCAACGATTTCAGCATGGATGAGCCGGCGGACGGCCGCGACCGGACGATCGGCGAACGGACGCCCGGCCTGGCGGAGATTCTCGGCGTCGATCCGACCGCGAGGATGCGCGCGGCCTTCCTGCGCCTCGGCGACGATGCGCGCGCGACGATCCTCGACCTGATCGAGTGGATCGAGCCGAAGCCCGGCGGCGCGCCCGCGCACATGACCCAGATGGGCATGGCGCGGCTCTGCTTCCGGGTGAAGGACTGTGACGGGGCCTATCAGGCCGCCGTGGCCGCCGGCGCGGAATGCTTCACCGCGCCGACGATGCTCGCCATGGGCGGCACGCGCCAGAAGGTGTTCTGCTGCTACGATCCCGATCGCACGATCCTGGAATTCCAGGAGTTCCAGAAGCCCTGAGGCGGCGGCGCCTCATTCGGGCTCGGGGTTCTTCCTGGCGAGAAAATAGCGGATCACGTTCTCCATCGTCAGGCCCTGGACGATGATCGAGAAAATGACGATCACATAGGTGACCGTCAGCAGCAGCGGCTTGTATTCGCTCTCGTCGGGCAGTGAAAGCACCAGCGCCACGGAGATGCCGCCGCGCAGGCCGCCCCAGGTGAGCATGGGAATCGCACCCGTGGTGAAAGTACGGCGCAGGCGCAGGACAGTGACCGGCAGCCCGACCGCCAGGAACCGCGCCGCGATGACCAGAGGGATGCAGACGAGGCCCAGTATGATGTCTTCGGTGTGGAAGGCGACGGCGAGCACTTCCAGACCGACCAGCAGGAACAGCACCGCGTTCAGAATCTCGTCGATCATCCGCCAGAAGGCTTCGACATGTTCGCGAGTATTCTCGCTCATGCCGTAGCGGACGCCGCTGTGGCCGATCAGCAGACCGGCCACGACAACGGCGATGGGGCCACTGACGTGCAGGCGGATCGCCAGAGCGTAGGTTCCCATCACCAGAGCGAGGGTGAGCAATACCTCCAGCGCATAGTCGTCCATGCGCCGCATCGCCTGGAAGACGAGCCAGCCTGCCACGCCGCCGAGGACCGCGCCGCCACCGACCTCAACCACGAAGAGCCGCGCCACATCCACCGCTCCGAGCGTGGACTCATGGCCGCCGAAGGCCAGCGCCGTGACGATCAGGAAGAGCACATAGGCCACCCCGTCGTTGAACAGGCTTTCCGCCGCGATCTTGGTCTCCAGCGAATGCGGCACCTTGATGCGCTTCAGCAGGCCGAGCACGGCGACCGGATCGGTCGGCGAGATCAGGGCGCCGAAGACCAACGCGATGATGAAGGGGACCCCGGCGAGAAAGTGGAACCCCGTCGCCACCAGGGCCGCAGAGGTGAGCACGCCGATGGTCGCCATGGAAGCGACGGCCCACTTCTCCTTGCGCAGCGCATCGAAGTCGACATGCAACGCACCGGCGAACAGCAGGAAGCCGAGCATGCCCTCCAGCAGGGTGTCGGCGAAATCGATGCCGAACAGTTCCTTGCGCACCCTGTCGTCGAGAGAAAAACCCGGTATCACGGCGTCGAGGCCGATCAGGATCAGGGACGCGACGAGGCCGATGACGACCAGGCCGATCGTGTTGGGCAGGCGCAGGGAAAACTGGTTGAGGACGCCGAAACCTGCGGCCAGACAGACCAGAATGGCGGCGATCTCGAAGAAATTCACCTGGCGGGCCTCCGGACGCGGTGAAGGAGGGGACCGTCACCGGATCCCGCCGACACTCTGACCGCGCCGCGTCCACGCTTCAAGACGCGCGCGGGCGGCTCGCGTCGGGTCCGCTCAGTCCTTTCGGCGCTTCGCCACCGCGGATGCGCTGCCCGACGGCAACTGACGGCCCGGCGCATAGGTCGCCGTTTCGAAGATGTCGTCCCGCCGCCGCGCAAGGTCGAGGAAGGGCTCGGCGTCGCGCTGCGTTCTGCCCGGGTTCCGCGCGCGCTCACGGAAGGCCCTGTTCATCCGCTCGCCATCGCCGTGGGGCCGGCGGACATGACCAACAAGCGAGGCGACCGACCGTTTGCGCTTCCGCACCTGATCGGCGATTCCATCGACATTCGGCTGAATGCGCGCCTCGTCCGTATTGATCCAGTAGGCCATGGCTTGCCTCCATCAACGCGTGAGCCAGGGGGACGCTACCCTTGTGGAAGAGGTTGGGGCGGAGGGCGCGCCGTTCAAGCCGGCTCCGGCGCCGGTCAGACCCGGATATCGACACCCGTCCGCCTGACAGGCGCGGCGGCCTCTGCTGCCGCGGCCGGCATGGCTTGCGCCTCCAGACGGGTCATGCCGCCCGTCGCAATGCCGGCGATGCGGTCGATCCCCTGGGACAAGGCCGCCATGAAGCCTTCGGCGCGCGACTTGCGGTCGTCCACGGCGCCCAAGCCGTCGGTTGCCGCGCCATCGCCCTGTTCGTCCCGGGCCTCGGCCCCGATGGAATCGCCGGCGGACTGAGGTCCGGCCGTGGCCGCCGCCTCGCCGGTCGGGATATCGGCGGCTTCGCGGGGCTCCGGCGCCTTCACCTCGCCGCCCTCGTCGAAGCGCGCTCCGGCCTCCTCGGCCGTCTGGGCGGCGATCTCGGCCCGGGCCGCATTGCGCTTGGCCGTGGCGTCGGCGGCCACGCGGCGGTCCTGCCCCGACGGCTCGGCCGGAGCCAGGGCCGCCTTGCGGACAATATCCATCTTGTCGACGGTCGCTTGCGGATCGCCGGGCACCGGACTGGTCGAAATGGAGACATGGCCGCCGGTGGCGTAGCTCCGCCCGTCCGGGCCGCGTTCGAGTTCGTATTCCGGCGCGCTGGCGTAGCGGCCGCCGGCGCGGGCGTGCGCCTGTTCATGGGCGCGGACCTCACGGTCCTGGGCCTGCAGGTCGCGGACTTCCTTCTTCTCTTCCTGGCCGAGTTCCGAGGGCGCGCCCGATCGCGGCTCAACCGTCGGCTCTTCGGCCGGCTTGCGGGAGCGGCTGCCCTCTTCCTGGGCCGCCACCAGCGTCCCGCCGGCAACGGTGAAGCCGCCGCGGGCCTCGGCGAATCCGTTGCCGCGGCCGCGGTACTCGGCGAGGCTCTCCGCCACCGGACGCACGCCCTGGGGCGCCGCCTCGCGACTCGAGCGGGCGGTCGAGTTCGCGACCGTCGCCGGAGGCGTCGATGACAGTCCGACGATCATGCCGACCGCTTCCGCGCTCTAGAGACTTCTCGGCTCATGCCGCCAGCAGAACCCGGACAGGTTAACAAATCGTCAACGCCGCGCCGCACCGCACCCTCTGGCCCCGGCGGACGAATGCGGTCAGGATCGCCTGCGGGAGAGAGACAGACGGGGAGAGAAACCATGGCCCGACCGCCGCTTCGGATCGGCGTCGCCTACGATTTCCGCAATCCGCCGGATTCCGGCATCGCCAACACCGAGCTCTACGGCACTATCCTGGACCAGGTCGCCTGGCTCGATGGCCTCGGCCTGGACCTGGTCTGGTTCACCGAGCACCACTTTCTGGAGGACGGCTACCTGCCGTCATGGACGCCAGTGGCCGCGGCCATGGCCGCGCGGACGAAGCATGTCCGCTTCTCGTCGGACATCTGCCTGATGCCGTTCCAGAACCCCGTCAGGCTGGCCGAGGACCTGGCCGTCATCGACAACCTGTCGAACGGACGGATCGAGATCGGCATCGGCATGGGCTATGCGCCGCACGAGTTCCGTGGCTTCGGCATTCCGGTGAAGCAGCGCGTCTCCCGTACCGAGGAAGGAATCGAGGTGCTGCAGCGTTGCTTCTCGGGCGAGAAGTTCAGCTTCGCCGGCAAGCGATACCGGTTCGAGGATGTCGAGATCCGGCCCGGCTATGTCCAGGAAGGCGGCCCGCCCATCTGGATCGCCGCCATGTCGGAGCCCGGGGCGCGGCGCGCCGCCCGCTTCGGCGCCAACCTGCTGCCCCAGGGACCGCGGGCAGAGGTTCTCGATCCCTGGCGCGAGGACATGCGCGCCGCCGGCCACGATCCCGATAGCCGCCGCGTCGGCATCATCCGGTCCTGTCTCGTCACCGACGATCCGGAGCGGGACTGGCCCGCGGTGAAACAGGCCGAGCGCTACCGCATGGAGGTCTATCTGCGCTTCAACCGGGAATCCGGCGACGGTCTCGCCACCAGCCGGGATGTCGACCGCATCCCTCAGAGCTGGGTGGTCGGCGACGTCGATCACTGCGTCGCCGAGCTGTCCGCCTTCATCGCCGAGTACGGCGTCACGGATCTTGTGACCTGGGGCGTGCCGCCGGGCATGACCGCCGCTCAGATGAACCCGCATCTGGAGCGGTTCGTGCGCGACGTCGCCCCCCGCCTCAAGGCGGCGGCGGGCTGACCGCTACTCCGCCGCCTGAGTGCCCGACATGACCGCCGGCATCCGTCCGCTAATGATGTAGGCCAGCGCCTGCACGACCTGTTCGGGCTCCCGGGCGACGGCGTTGGCCGCGCCGTCGACTTCCTTCAGCGCGTGGTCGTGCTGCTCGGGATGGAGCGTGATGTAGGGAATGCCCAGAGCCGCCGCAAAACCGGCGTCGAAGGCGGCGTTCCACTGCTTGTACTTTTCCCCGAAGCGGACGACGACAAGGTCGGCCTCCCGGATCAACGTCTGGGTGCGCATGGCGTTGAGCTGCGCGCCCTTGCGGTCGTGCCAGAACTTGTCCGGTTCGGCCCCGAAGATCGCGACGCCGCAATCGTCGGAGTCCTCATGGACGGTGATCGGCGCGCTCAGATCGACCGGCAGACCGGCCTCGGCGATGCCGCTCTCGATCCGCTCGCGCCAGTCGCTGTGGATTTCGCCCGACAGATAGACGCTCCAGCGCTTCTCGCTCATGGTCTCGCTCCTCATTGGCATGGTTTCCGCCACTATGGCTGGCGTGGCCTCAGGTTCCAACCGGCAGGGCGCGCGGCGGTTCCATCCCGGCGCGCCTTCATCTAGCTTCGGGCGGTCGACACCGCCGCGCCATCATCCGTCTTCCGGGAACCGAACCATGACCAAGCGAACCGCCCTCGTCACCTGCGCCGAGCGCTATATGGGTCCGGCGATCGCCCGCAGGTTCGAAGAACTCGGCATAGCGGTGATCCGGGGCGGCGAGCCCATGAAGAGCCAGGCCGAATGCGAGGCGCTGGTGGCGGCCGCGGGCCGGATCGACATTCTGGTCGCCAACCTGGCCGAACCGCCGATGACCGGGCCGGTCGAGGCAATCGACAATACGGACTGGCGGAGACTGTTCGAATCCATGGTCGATCCGCTGATGTACGTGGTCCGCGCGGTGGTTCCGCAGATGCGGGAGCGGCGGTCGGGCAGGATCATTGCCGTGACTAGCGCGGCGCCGCTCCGTGGCATTCCCAACAACGCCGCCTACTGCGCCGCGCGCGGCGCGCAGAACGGCTTCATCAAGGCCCTGGGACTCGAACTGGCGCGCGAGAACATCCAGGCCAACGCCATCGCGCAGAACTACATCAACAACGACACCTATTATCCCGACGACATTCTGGACAACGCGAAGTTCCTCGAGCACGTCAAACGCAACGTGCCGACCAACCGGGTGGGCGCGGCCGAGGAAACCGCGGAACTCGCCGCCTACCTCGCCAGCGAAAGGTGCAACCACATGGTCGGCCAGATCATCCCTCTGGCCGGCGGCTGGGCGACCTGAGGCTCAACATGACCCGCATCTTCGTAGACGCCGACGCCTGCCCCGTCAGACAGGAGGTCGAGCGCGTGGCCGCGCGGCACGGGCTGGAGGTCTACGTCGTCTCCAATGGCGGCCTCAGACCCAGCCGCGATCCGTTGGTAAAGACGGTGATCGTCGCCGAGGGCGCCGACGCGGCCGACGACTGGATAGCCGAGCGCGCCGGACCGGGCGACATCTGCATTACAGGCGACATACCGCTGGCCGGCCGCTGCCTGGAGCGGGGCGCGATGGCCATCCGCCACAACGGCGACGCCTTCACGCCCGACAACATCGGGGCCCAGCTCGCGGCGCGGAACCTGATGGCTGACATCCGCGCGGCCAATCCCCTCTGGACCGGCGGCGGCGGCCGCCCGTTCGGCAGGGCGGACCGCTCGCGCTTCCTCGACCGGCTGGAGCGGGCGGTGCAGGCCGCGCGGAAACAGTCCGGCCCGGGTGACGACAGTCCCTAGAATTCGGTGGCCAGCCGGTCCAGGCACGCGTTGGCGAGACTGCGGTCGGGCCGCTCGTCGCCGGGCATCGTCGCCCAGCCGCTCTCCATCAGCATCTCGGCGCGGGAATAGGTCGGCGCCGCCTTCATCCGTGTCAGCACCGCGACCCGCTGCGGGTCCGCACCGGCGTTCTGCACACAGAAGGGCACCAGCGCGGCCACCACCTCCGCGTGGGCGCGCTGCGTTGCCATCTGCTCGGCGGAATCGGCTGTCTCCCAGCCAGCCCAGGCAAAGCCGACCAGGGCGAGAAGCGCTGCGCCACCGGCCGCGCCGAAAAGGGCTGGTTTGGTCCATACGGGGGTATTCATGCATAAATTCCTTAAATTTCAGCTGCCGTAACTTCAAAATACGTGTACATTATAAATCAAGTTGCCGCAACGATAGATTTTTTTATTTGTATTTTGCATTTTATTTTTTTCAGTTTTCAAAATTGTTTCGAGCAATTTTTTATATCGATTGAGCGCGATACCATCGAATTTTGCGCCGGGGGCACATATTCGCGAGGCAATTCGCGCGGACGGACCGGCCTTGTCGGCCGTTTCACCCGCTGCCGCCGAGCATTTCCGCCGCGGGACCGATGCGGCAGGCCAGCCTGGCGTTCCCGGAAAACCGCTGCCAGTCCCTTCTCGGTCCCTGCCGAAATCCATGATTGAATTTCCCCCGCCCTATGGCTATATTCGTGGCTGCAGGCAAATTGTCAGGCGCGGGCTTCGAAGAAGTACCCGGGTCATTCGACGCAATCTGCCTGCGAAGCGAAAAAAGCGGCACGAGACGGCATTGCATCGAGTAACGCCCGACGCCGCGAACTGTTCTGGAGAAAGACAATAACCGTAGGCACCGTTAAGTGGTTCAATTCGACCAAGGGGTTCGGATTCATCGCTCCTGACGACGGCTCGAAAGACGCCTTCGTCCACATCTCGGCCGTTGAACGCGCCGGTCTCAGCACGCTCGACGAGGGCCAGAAGGTCGAGTACGAACTCGTCACCGGACGGCAGGGCAAATCCTCCGCGGAGAACCTCACGATCGTCGACTGAACTCGCGGTCGGCCGGGGTCCGGACTCATCTAGATCCGGGTCATGGTTCGGCTACCGTGCATGTGCGGGGGTGCTGGCGACAGCGCCCCCGTCATTGCTTTTGGGATCGGTCCGCGCCGCTCCCCTCCCCTCGCAGATTGGGAAACCTTGATGAAGAAGCCCGCGATGACCGCCGCCGATGCGCGCCGTGAGGCGGACCGCAAGAAGGACAAGCAGTTCATCCGCGACAAGGAGAAGGAACGCCAGTCGCGTCTCGCCAAGACCGAGAAGCTGCGCCTGCTCCGCCTGGCGAAAGAGGAAGCCGAGATCGAGGAAAAGGCGGCCGCCACCGCTGCCAAAGCCGCCAAGAGCGCCAAGAAGACCGCCCGGCCCAAGGCGAAGGCATCCGGCACGCCGGGCGAATAGACCCGCCACCGGGACGCGGCCGGAGCGTCCCGCCAGATTGTCGCCGACCATGCATTGAGGCGGAAGCCCGCCTTCCTCCTTCCGATGTTCAACAAAAGCACAGGGAAGGACCGGCAATGCTCATCAGGATCGGCTACGAGATCGTTCATGATTGCCCGCAGCCGACGCCAATGCTGCTGCTGCTGCACACTCATTTTTCACGCGTTTCGGATTTCGTCCGCCCGGACCACATGATCGTGAGTCCGTCGGTTCCGATGGATGCCTATCGCGACGGCTTCGGCAACTGGTGCACGCGGATCGTCGCCCCGGCCGGTCCGACGACGGTCACCGCCGACGCGTTGATCCGGGATTCCGGCCAACCCGATCCGGCGCTGTACTCGGCCGCCCAACACCCGGTGGAGGAACTGCCCGCCGAGGTGCTGACCTTCCTGCTCGGCAGCCGCTATTGCGAGACCGACCGGCTGATGGAAGCCGCATGGGATCTTTTCGGTCATACGCCGCCCGGCTGGCAGCGCGTCCAGGCGATCTGCGACTATGTGCACAACCACATCACGTTCGACTATTTCCGGGCGCGGCCCACGATGACCGCCCTGGACGTCTTCAACGAGCGTTTCGGCGTCTGCCGGGACTACACCCACCTGGCGATCGCCTTCCTGCGCTGCCTGAACATCCCGGCGCGCTACTGCACCGGCTATCTCAGCGATATCGGCTTCGAGCCGACCGAACCGGATTTCGCCGCCTGGCTAGAAGTCTGGCTCAACGGCGGCTGGCGTATCTTCGATCCGCGCAACAACACGCCGCGCTATGGCCGCATTCTCATCGCCCGCGGCCGGGACGCCACGGACGTGCCCATCAGCCTGACCTTCGGCCCCAACACGCTTCAGAGCTTCCGCGTCTGGACCTATCCCGTCGACGACGCCGCCAACTGAACGGATGCGCTATTCCGCCGGCTGTTCCGCCGCTGCAGGCCCGGTGTCCACGGCGCCGAACAGCCAGTCAAAGAGCGGAAAGGTGAAGTTCATGTTCGCGCGCATCATTCGCGACGGTTCATGGTGCGCGATGTGGTGGCGGCGCATCATGGCGATCAGCGGCGCGTGCCGGACGAAGGCGTTGTCAGGCATGTGGGCGCAGAAGTGCATGACCTCGAACAGGATGTACATCGCCGCCACCGTCGCCAGAAGCAGGAGCGCGGCGTTGGCGGAGGTCGCAAGCCAGGCCAGCCCCGCCACAGGCGTCGACAGCAGCAGGGTCGCCGGCAGCGCGAAGACGGGAAAGAACACGATCTTCAGGTCCCGCGTCCCCTCGTAGCGCGCCAGTTCCCGGGTGAAGAAGCGGTGATGGGTATGGGTATGGCGCTGGTAGAGCGCCCGCGCGATGCGGTTCTTCCGCGGCTGGTGCAGCACCCTGGCGTGCACCCACCATTCGACGAAGTTCCAGCCCACGATCCCGACGGCGATCATGGCGAGGTCGGTCCAGGCCAGCGGCGCGTCGAGTGCCCAGAGGAACAGCGCGATGAAAGCCAGACCGATCCCCAGCGCCGTCAGGCCGTGGCGGACGCCGCTGTAGCCTGCCGGTATCGTATGCCGGAACTCGGCGCGGAATGCCTGTTGTTCGGCAAGGGTCATGGCCGTCCTCCCCGACTTGCCCCGCTGATCGAGCGATCATCCTAACGAAGCGGCGGGCCCCGGGAAACCGCCTCCGCGC
Source organism: Minwuia thermotolerans (assembly GCF_002924445.1). NCBI lineage: Bacteria > Pseudomonadati > Pseudomonadota > Alphaproteobacteria > Minwuiales > Minwuiaceae > Minwuia > Minwuia thermotolerans. Next base: position 158,848 of record NZ_PIGG01000065.1, on the reverse strand, counting down.
AGGCCGGCGCGGCCAAGGGACACAGTCCCGCGGCCGGCCCGTTGTCCGGGGCGCACACCGTTCCCAGATCGCGGTTTCAGCCGCAGGCCGCATCGAACGGCCCGCAACGCCAATCGCAGAGTAGAGGACGCGAGACATGGCCGAGAACAGCAAACGGGTGGCCATCCTGGTCACCGACGGATTCGAGGAAGTGGAACTGTGCGAGCCCCGTGAGGCCTTGCAGGACGCCGGCATGGAGACGGTTATCGTCGCGCCGCACGACGGCAAGGTAACCAGCTGGCAGAAGACCGACTGGGGCAGCAAGTTCGAGGTCGACGCCACCCTGGCCGAGACGGACGCGGCCGACTACGACGCCCTGTTGCTGCCCGGCGGTGTGATCAATCCGGACGCGCTGCGCATCAAGGACAAGGCCGTCGCCTTCGTGCAGAGCTTCGTCGAGGCGGAGAAGCCGGTGGCCGCGATCTGCCACGGTCCCTGGACGCTGATCGAGGCCGGCGCGGCGAAGGGCCGGAAGATGACCTCCTGGCCGTCGCTGAAGAACGATCTGGCCAATGCCGGGGCGGAATGGGTCGACCAGGAGGTCGTGGTCGACGGCAATTTCGTCACCAGCCGCAATCCCGGCGACCTGCCGGCCTTCTGCAGGGAGACGGTCCGTCTGTTCCAGGCTGCCTAGCCTGGTCTCATTCGCCGCCGCGTCACCGTTCGGCGGCGTGCCAGGCGGCGGGGGAAAGTCCAATGAACTTCTTGAAGGCACGGCTGAACGCGGCCTCGGACGCATAACCCACCTCACGCGCGACAGCAGCCACCTTGACGCCGTCACGCAGATATCGGCCGGCCACGTGCATCCGCCACAGCGCAAGATAGTGCATCGGTGTCTCCCCCACCGTGGCGGCAAAACGGGCGGCCAGCACGCTGCGCGACAGGCCGGCTTCCTGCGCCAGAGCGGCCAGCGTCCAGCCGCGGGCGGGATCGGCATGGATCAGGGAGAGCGCGCGCCCGACGCCAGGATCGGCGAGCCCTGACAGCCAGCCGCACCCGCCCCCATCCGTGGCCGACAGATGGCGGCGAAGCGCTTCCACGAACATCAATTCGCTCAGGCCGAGACGGATACTGGCGCCCCCGGCCCGCTCGCGCCGGGATTCCTCGAGCGTCAGTTCGATCAGGCGGTCGAGCAGATCGGCTTCGCCGGCGGCGCTTCGGCGTATGTGCAGAAGCCGGGGCAGGTTCGCCAGCAACGGATTGAACGGCGACAGGTCGCAACCGAGAAAGCCGCAGATGAACTTCGCCGGCGGCGGCGCCCCGCCACCCTCCGGAATGACGAAGGGCAGCCGCCCGGCGGCAAGGTCGCGAAAGAAGTCCATCGTCTCCGCAGGGCCCAGTTCGGGCGGCGTCCCCGGTTCGCTGAGCATGGTGTAGGGATCACCGTGGGGAAACACGACGATGTCGCCGGGCCCGATCTCGACGGCGGGACTGCCGGGCACGCCGGCATGGCCCCGCCCCTCGACCACGACGTGATAGGAGATGATCTGCCGGGCGCCCGGCAGGATGATCTCGGCGAAGGACTTCGCCCGCGGGATGTCCACGCACCAGGGGCTCGAGGCATCGACGACGAAGAACAGCGCGCCTGTCAGTCGGATCGAACGCAGGACATCGGAGAGCGGGTCGGCGCCGGGCGGCGAAATGGACGCCGGAGCAAGGCTTGAGGACGCCTGGTCATGGGCTTCGGACATGGCGCTCCCTAACATCGGAGCGGTCGGGCCAGCCGCAAGACTAGGCCCCGCAACGGAGCAGGGGAAGCTCAGCCATGACGCCTACCGTCGCCGAGAAGCCGCCCGCCGAGATATATGACGAGAAATTCGTGCCGGCCCTGTTCGGTCAGTGGGGACCCGTGATCGCCGGTCTTGCCGGAATCGGCGCAGGGCATCGCGTGCTCGACGTCGCCTGCGGCACGGGCGCTCTGACACTGGCCTGCGCCGAACGCGCAGGCGACAGGGGCCGGGTCGCCGGTCTCGACGCCAATCCGGAAATGCTGGAGGTCGCAGGGCGGAAGACGGACACCGTCGAATGGCATGAAGGGATGGCCGAGGCATTGCCGTTCGAGAGCGGCAGTTTCGATGCCGTGGTCAGCCAGTTCGGCATGATGTTCTTCGACAACCGGCCGCGGGCGCTCCGCGAGATGGCGCGCGTGCTCCGTCCGGGCGGCCGGCTTGCGGTCGCCGTCTGCGGCGACGTCGCCCGTTCGCCGGGCTACGCTGTCTTCGCAGGTCTGCTGGATCGCCTGTTCGGGCGGCAGGTCGGCGACGCCTTCCGCGCGCCCTTCGCGCTGGGCGACAGGGTCCTGCTCGGCGCCATCGCCGGAGAGGCCGGCCTCTCCGGCGCCGCGATCGAGGACCATTGGGGCCAGGTGCGCTTCGACAGCATCGAGGCGCTTGTCTCGACCGAGCGCGCCTGCGTCTGGACCCTCGGCGGCATTCTGGACGACGCGCAGTTCGAAAGCCTGCTGGCGGAATCGGCGCGCGAACTGGCGCCGTTCAGGGGAACGGACGGACGCGTCGCGTTCGACATGCCCGCCCTGATCCTGACCTGGAAAAAGCCGGCGGCCTGAAGCCGCCCCGGCTCAGATCGGCTTCTGGCCGATCACCTTGCGGCCCTTGTTGAGTTCCTTCAGGTACTCGATGCCGTCGGCCGCGATGGCCTCGCCGATGTGCAGGCCCTCCTCGCGCTCCAGATCGTCGACGTCGATCCAGTTGGCGTAGAGCGGCCGCGTGCGGTCGGTGATGATTCCGGCATTGAGCAGGGTCTTGACCAGCACGCGCATGATGTTGGTCGGATCCTTCAGGTCGTTGCGGCGTTTGGAATCGCGATCCCGGTAGACCTCGCGCACCGAGTCGCGCACCCACTCCCAGTCCAGGCCGAACTGCGGGTAGATCGCCCGCTTCTGGCGGATATTGGTGAGATTGAACAGCAGGGTCTCGAAGCACTTCGCCGCCCAGTCCTCGACGATGCAGTGCTCCTCTTCCGAGAGCTTCGGAATGGTGCGGTCCGCCCAGATCTTGCCGAACTTGTGGTGGAAGGCCTCGTCGGTCATGACCAGCTGTACCAGGCGCTTGAGCACCGGGTCGTTGGTGTACCGGTGAAGGTTGGCGAAGGCGCCCATGGCCAGCCCCTCGATCAGCATCTGCATGCCGACCAGCTTCTTGTACACCTCCGGCGCCAGCACGAGCTCTTCCATCAGCGAGCCCAGCGAGTCGCCGACCGGGTAGGCGCTGCCCCAGCGGTGGGCGATGTACTTCGCGAAGCCGGTGACGTGGCGGGCCTCCTCGCGGGCCTGGTTGGAGGCGTATTCCTGCGCGCCCGGATCGACCAGGATGTGGCAGAGGCTGGCCGAGAGGCTGAGCGCGCCCTGCTCGCCGTGCAGGATGGAAGAGACGCCCCAGCGCGTGGATTCGTTCGCCAGCCGGATGCGCTGACCCTCGTCGAGGCGGTCGTAGACCGCGCCCGAAAGCTCCGGCACCTGCTCCGGCGGCATGATGTATTCGTTGTCGATGTCGAAGGGCTGGGAGAAATCCACGTAGACGGGGTTCAGCGGATCCCAGAAATGGTCGTGCGTGGCCGAAATGATCTCGTCGAAGGCGTCGGAGCGGCGATTGTAGCGCTCCACGTCCATCATGACGGAGAAGGCGTCCCGGTCGACTGTGTCGTAGGACCGGTCATGGGTAATGTGGCGGGACATTCGGGCTACCTCCCCAAAGCGACTTTTCCGACCCGGATACTGTCTGCCGCTTACGTTAACGTCAATAGGTTTCGACCCGGCAGCGCACCGCTCCCGCGTCCCGCGCCGAAAACCGGTTTCCCTTTCCGCCGCGTCCTCTAGTCTCACTGCCGGGCGTCACGCGGCTTGACGGAGGGGCGGCGAATGCAGGCGGGATTCAAGGCCCGGCTCGGCTGGGCCATGTACGACTGGGCGGCCCAGCCGTTCTTCACCATCATCTTCACCTTCATCTTCGGCCCTTATTTCGTGAACGTGGTGGTCGGCGATGCGGCAGCCGGGCAGGCGCTCTGGGGCGACACCCAGACCATCGCCGGCCTGGTCATGGCCTTCATGGCGCCGGTGCTGGGTTCGCTGGCCGACGCGACAGGTCCGCGCAAGCCCTGGGTGGTCGGATTCAGCGTCGTCTGCATCGCCGCCTGTTTCGGACTCTGGTTCGCCACGCCCGGCGCCGACGACAGCCGCATCGCGCTGATCGTCGCCCTGGTGGTGATCGGCGTCATCGGGGCGGAGTTCTCCATCGTCTTCAACAACGCCATGCTGCCGTCGCTGGCCAAGGGCGACCAGGTCGGCAAGCTGTCCGGCTTCGGCTGGGCCATGGGCTATGGCGGCGCCCTGATCGCCCTGCCCATCATGCTGTGGGTGACCGGGCAGCTGCCCGGCATGGCAGGACCGAGTTTCCCGGAAGGCAGCTATATCGGCGAGCGGCTGGCCGGCCCCTTCTCGGGCGTCTGGTTCATCGTCTTCCTGATTCCGTTCCTGATCTGGACGCCGGACCAGCCGCGGCTGGTCAGCGACCGCCTGGCCGCGATCCGCGCGGGGCTCCGCGAACTGCGCCAGACCATCCGCACCCTGCCGAAGCGGCGCAACATGTTCCGCTTCCTGATCGCGCGCATGATCTACTATGACGGCCTCAACGCGATCTTCGCCTTCGGTGGCATCTACGTCGCGGCCCAGCTCGGCTGGACAACGCTGGAGCTCGGGCTTTTCGGCATCCTGACGCTGATCTTCGGCGTTCCGGGAAGCCTGCTGGGCGGCTGGCTGGACGACCGCATCGGCTCGAAGCGGACCCTCTTTCTCTCGATCGGCGGGCTGGTGCTGACGACGCTCGGAATCATCTCTATCGGCGACGACCGGGTGCTGTTCTTCGTGCCGATGGCCTTCCCCGTCGCCGGCGACGGCCTGTTCGCCGCCCCGGCGGAATGGGTCATGCTCGGACTTACGGCGCTGCTCGGCCTTGTCGCCGGCCCGTCGCAGGCCGCCAGCCGGTCGATGGTCACGCGCCTCGCCCCGCCCGGACAGCTCGGTCAGTTCTTCGGCCTGTTCTCGCTGTCGGGCAAGGTCACGGCCTTCCTGGCCCCCTTCGCCATCGCGCGCGTGACCGACGCCAGCGATTCGAACCGCATCGGCGTTTCGGTGATCCTGGTCTTCCTGATCGTCGGCCTGTTCCTGCTGGCCGGCGTCCGCGAGGAACGCGACCAGCCGTTCTGAGGGACTCAGCCCTTCAGATCGCCGATCGAGACATAGGCGGAGATCCGTTCCAGGCTCGAATGGACATCGGCCACGACCGGCCCGTCATGCGCCATCACCTCGGCGACCTTCGCAGCGAGATCATCGTCCTTCGTGATCGTCACCCCCATCGCGCCGAAGCTCTCGCCCCATTTGGCGAAATCGGGATTGGCGAGCTGGGTCGAGGCGACGGTGCCGGGAAAGAACTTCTCCTGATGCAGGCGGATAGTGCCGTAGGAGCCGTTGTTTGAGACGAAGACCTTGAACTTCACGCCGCGGGCGATCGCGGTGGCGAGCTCGTGGCCCGTCATCATGGCGCCGCCGTCGCCGAGAAAGGTGATGATCTGCCGTTCCGGCGCGCGCAGGCTGGCAGCCACCGCCGCCGGCGTGCCCATGCCCATGGCGCCGGAGACCGCGCCCAGCATGGTCTGCCGCCCGTTGAAGCGGACATGGCGGTGAATCCAGCTGGAGAAATTGCCCGCGTCGGTGACCACGATGGCGTCGTCGGTCAGGTGCGGCTTCAGCGCCTCGACGACAAGGCCGAAATTGACGCCGTCGTCCGCCGGCTCAGGCGCGCCGCCCATCAGCTTGTCGACATAGGCTTTCAGCCGCGCGTTCCAGTCGCCCCGGCCGCCCCCGCTCCCGCGCGCGGCGAGCGCCTCGAGAAAGGCGACGGGGTCCGCCGTCAGACCGATTTCGGCGGCGAAGATCCGGCCGACGACGCCGGCGTCCGGATAGACGTGCACCAGCGGCTGCTTCGGCGGGATCGAGGGGAAGACATAACCCTGCGTGGTGGTGTCGCCCAGGCGCGTGCCAACGGCGACGATCAGATCGCTTTCCGACAGCAGCTCCACCTGCGGCTTCGGAATGTTGAAGCCCAGATAGCCGGCATAGAGCGGGCTGTCGTTCGGGAAGACGTCCTGATGCTTGAAGCTGGTGACCACCGGCAGCGACCACGCCTCCGCCGCCTTCAGCAGCGCCGCGCGGGCCGGCGGCAGGTCGAGCAGGCCGCCGGCGATCATCACCGGCCGCTCGGCCTTTGCCAGCAGCTTCGCGACACGGTCGACATCGTCACCCGCCGGCGCCGTGCGCGGCACGGGCATCGGCTCCGCGGGCCGCGCCTCCGTCTCGTCGAACTGCATGTCTTCGGGCAGCACGATGACCACCGGCCCCGGCGTCCCGCTCTGCGCGATCTGGTAGGCGCGGGCGACAATCTCCGGGATGCGGTCGGCGTCGGAGATGGTCCAGACCGCCTTGGCGATGTCGGCGAACATCTTCGAATAGTCAATCTCCTGAAAGGCCCCGCGGCCGATCTCGTCACGGGAAACCTGGCCGATGAACAGCACCAGCGGCACGGCGTCCTGCTCGGCCGTGTGCACCGCGATGGAGGCGTTGGTGGCGCCGGGTCCACGGCTGACCAGCGCGATGCCGGGCCGTCCGGTCAGCTTGGCGTCGGCCACCGCCATGAAGCCCGCGCCCGATTCGTGGCGCGCCTGGACCAGTTCGATGCGGTTGCGCCGCGCGAAGGCGTCCAGCGTGGCCAGGTAGCTCTCGCCTGGCACGCAGAAGGCGCGGTCGGCGCCCTGCGCCTCCAGGCAGGCGACGATCAGATCGGCGGCGCGGGTCATCGGCATGTTCCTCCCCGGGATCAGGTTTTTCTTGTTCTCCAAGTGCTTCCTAGCACGGGCTGATTTTGCATACCAAGCTTGCAGCGGACGCGCGTGTCTGGAAGTATACGCCCTTCCAACAGGCCACGTTCCAGATGGTCAAGGATCAACAGGGAGGAGTTTACCCATGCGAATCATGACTCGAGTTGCGGCCGCCGCCGCTCTGGCCACGCTGCCGTTCGCGGCCGGCGCCGCCGAGGGCGGGCTGCCGGACAAGATGACCTGGACCGCCTATGGCACCACGGCCTCGGGCTACGCCCAGTCGGTGGCCGTCGGCGATGCGCTGAACAAGGCCTATGGCGTCAAGATGCGCGTCATTCCGGGCAAGAACGACGTTTCCCGCATGGCGCCGCTGCGCGACGGCCAGGCGGACTACTGCGCCTGTGGCGCGGCCGCCTATTTCGGTCAGGAAGCCGCCTTCCTGTTCGCTTCCGAGGAGTGGGGCCCGCAGCCGCTGCGCGTGGTCATGACCGCGATTGGCAAGAACAACCTGGCCCTGGCCACCGCCAAGGACGCCGGGATCGAGACCATGGCGGATCTGAAGGGCAAGCGGGTTTCCTGGGTGGTCGCGGGCGACGCGCTGAACTGGAACGCCGCCGCCAACATGGCCTTCGCCGGCCTGACCTGGGACGATGTCGAGAAGGTCGAGGTCTCGGGCTTCAAGGCGTCGATCGACGCCATCATCAATGGCCAGTCCGACGCCGCCTTCATGTCCACCGTGACGCCGCATGCGCAGCGTCTGGCGGCTTCCCCGCGCGGCCTCCACTGGGCCGCCCCTGCCGCATGACGACACCGAAGGCTGGAAGCGCCTGCAGGCGGCGCAGCCGATCGCGCTCAAGCACGTGGGCACCCAGGGGGCGGAAATGTCGCCCGAGAACCCGCATGTCGGCTACACCTATCCGTACCCGATCCTGGTGACCAATGCCGATCAGGACGCCGACGAGGTCTATGCCCTGATCAAGGGGATCCACGAGAACTTCGACGCCTACAAGGACTCCGCGCCGGGCGCCGACGGCTGGTCGATGGACAACCAGTCGATGGTCTGGGGCATCCCCTATCACGAGGGCGCCATCCGCTTCTTCAAGGAGCAGGGCATGTGGACCGACGAGGCCCAGGCCAACCACGAGACGCTGCTGAAGCGCCAGAAGCTCATCAAGGACGCCTGGGACTCGATGGGTTCGGTCGCCGGCATGAGCCCGGAAGAGGTCAGCGCCAAGTGGATGCCGATCCGCGCCAAGGCCCTCGAGGACGCCGGCCTGCCGGTAGTCTTCAACTGAACGGTCGGAAATGAATGAACCAGAGCGCCGGTAAAGAGCCGGCCGGCCCCGCTGGGGGTCCGCCGGACGCCGCGCGACCGAAGATGGCAGTGGCCGATGCCGAGAACCGGTATCGGCCATTGTCGCCTTTCTGGCGCGGCATATTGATGACCGCAACGGTCATCACCGTTCTCCTGTCGATCTACATGCTCTTCAACCTGGGACATACCTTCGGTTATGTCCCGGTCGATACGCAGTATTTCTTCATCCTGCTGGCGCTGCTGCTGCCGCTCTGCCTCCTCGTCTTTCCGCTCCGGAAGGCCGGCAAGGCCGGTTCGCACGGGACCGAGCGGGCCCTGTTCGGATTCGACCTCCTGCTCATGGCTGCGGCAGTCGGCGCCAACGTCTATCTGTTCACCTACGCCCGCGACATCGTGAACCTGGGCTGGGAATGGGCCGCGCCCACGCACATCCAGATCGCCTCGGGTATTCTCTGGCTGCTGGTTCTCGAGGCCACGCGGCGGGCCGCCGGACTCTCCGTCGTCCTGATCGTGCTCGTCTTCTCCACCTATCCCCTTTACGGTGAGTGGCTGCCGGATCCGCTGGAGACATTCGAGAACGAGCCCTTCGGCAAGACGGTCGCCTATCACGCGATCTCATCCGAATCGATCCTGGGCATCCCCTTCCGCGCCTTCGCCAATCTGGTCATCGGCTTCCTGATGTTCGGCGTGGCGCTGCAGCACACCGGCGGCGGCAAGTTCTTCATCAACCTGGCCTTCTCGCTGCTCGGGCATGTCCGCGGCGGCCCGGCCAAGGTCGCCATCTTCTCCTCGGGTCTGATGGGTTCCATGAGCGGCAGCGTCATCACCAACGTGCTGACCACCGGTTCCCTCTCCATCCCGGCGATGAAGCGGACGGGCTTCAAGGCTCACTACGCCGCCGGCGTCGAGGCCTGCGCCTCGACCGGCGGCGTGCTGATGCCGCCGATCATGGGCGCCACCGCCTTCATCATGGCGATCTACCTGAACGTGCCCTATTCGGAGATCATCATCGCCGCGGCGATCCCGTCCTTCCTCTACTTCTTCGGCCTGTTCATGCAGATCGACGCCTATGCGGCGTGGATGGGGCTTAAGGGCCTGCCGCGGCACGAGATGCCGTCGGTCAGGGAAACCATCAAGGAGGGCTGGCACTACATCTTCGTGTTCCTGCTGCTGGTCTTCATGCTGCTCTATCTGCAGCGGGAGGCGCTGGCCCCCTACTATGCGACCGCCCTTCTGATCGTCCTCAACCAGGTCACGCCGGGCAACCGCTGGGGCTGGAAGGAAATCGAGAACTTCATCACCGGCGTCGGCCGCCTGTTCGCCGAACTGGCCGCGATCCTCGCCGGCATCGGCATGATCGTCGGTGCGCTGTCGATGACCGCCAAGATATCGACGCTCGCCAACGAGCTGCTCTCGATGGCCGGCGGCGACATCTTCCTGCTGCTGCTGATGGGCGCGCTCGCCAGCTTCATCATGGGCATCGGCGTCACCGTCACGGTCGCCTACATCATCCTGGCGATCACCCTGGCGCCGGCGCTGACGCAATCGGGACTCAATCCGATGGCGGTGCACATGTTCATGCTCTACTGGGGCATGCTCAGCTTCATCACCCCGCCGGTGGCTCTGGGGGCGTTCGCGGCGGCGAGCCTCGCGGGCTCCAATCCCATGCGAACGGGGTTCGAAGCGATGCGGCTGGGATCGGTGATCTACTTCATCCCGTTCTTCTTCGTGCTCAATCCGGGCCTGATCATGCAGGGTACTGTGCCGCAGGTGCTGGTGGTCACCGGCACCGCGGTCGTCGGCGTCGTGCTGCTCGCCTCTGCGCTTCAGGGATACATGATCGGCGTGGGCAAGCTGACCCATCACCGGATGCTGCAATGGCCCATCCGTTTTGCGGTAGGACTCGCGGCGCTTCTGTTCCTGGCGCCGGGGGGCGAACTGACCGGATACACCCATGTCGAACTGGTGATCGCCGGTCTTGTCATCGGCCTGCCGGCCGTGGCGCTGGCCTGGATCCAGGCCCGAAGTCACGCCGTGGCCTGAGAAATCCGACCATCGCCGGACCTACCGAGGGGGCCGTCCTGACAGGGGCGGCCCCTTCGTCTATGATGGAACGGTGAAACAGCAACGAAATCAACGAGCGCGCAACAGCATGACGCGTACTCTCCGGGCCGCCCTCGCAGCCCTTGCCATCATGACCATCGCACCTGCGGTGCTGGCGCGCTGCGAGGTGGACAAGCCGGTGACGTTGGCCGACCTGAACTGGGATTCCAGCGCCTTCCACGTCGCCGTCGCGGCCCGCATCCTGAAGGATGGCTATGGCTGCCACGTCGAACGGAAGCCGGGGGCGACCCGGCCACTGTTCAAGGCGCTCGCCCGCGGCGAGGTCGATATCATGATGGAGGTCTGGAAGGACAACATCCCGACCCTCTGGCGGCAGGCGGCACAGGCAGGCGACGTGATCGAGATGGGCGTCAACTATCCGGACGCGGTCCAGGGCTGGTTCGTGCCCGCCTATCTGGTCCAGGGCGAGGACGCCCCCGCGCCGGACCTGGAATCCGTCCGCGACCTGGCGGGCTATCGCGACCTGTTCGCGGACCCCGAGGACCGCGGCAAGGGCCGCTTCTACAACTGCATGCTGGGCTGGGGCTGCGAGAAGGTGAACACGCGGAAGCTTCACGCCTACGGACTGGCCGACGACTTCAACAACTTCCGGCCCGTTTCCGGCCGCGCCCTGGTGCGCGCCATTGCCAGCCACTACGAAAAGCGGGAGCCGTTCCTGACCTACTACTGGGGACCGACCTGGGTGTTGGGGACCTACGATCTGGTCATGCTGGAAGAGCCGCCCTACGACCCCGATATCTGGTCGGAGATGAACCGGACCCGAAGACCCGAGGCAGCGACTGCCTACCCGACGTCCGCGATAACCATCGCGGTAAGCGACGAGTTCGCCGAAGCGGCGCCGGAGATCGTCGGCTTTCTGGAATCCTACCGCACCTCCAACGACCTGGTCTCGGCGGCGCTGGCGGACATGCGCCGTCTTGAAGGCGACGCGGAGGCGGCAGCGCGGCGCTTCCTGACCGCACGCCCGGAGATATGGACCGAATGGGTGCCGGAGGATGTCGCCCGTCGCGTGCGCGAGGGGCTTTCCTGACCCGGCCGGCTGCGGCTCAGGACAGCCAGCGCTTGCGCCGCCGGTAGTGCTTGGTCTCGCGGAAGCTCCTCCGGCCGTCGGAGGACAGGCCCAGATAGAATTCCTTGACGTCTTCGTTGTTGGCCAGGCTCTCGGCGGTGCCGTCCATCACGACGCGGCCGTTTTCCAGGATGTAGCCGTATTGCGCGAAGCGAAGCGCGATATTGGTGTTCTGCTCGGCGACAAGAAAGCTGACGCCCTGTTCGCGGTTCAGGCGGGCGACGATCTCGAAGATTTCCTCGACCAGCTGCGGCGCCAGGCCCATCGAGGGCTCGTCCAGCAGGATCAGATTGGGTCGCGCCATCAGCGCCCGGCCGATCGCCGTCATCTGCTGCTCGCCGCCGGAAATATAGCCGGCCTCGGCGCTCCGGCGTTCCTTCAGGCGCGGAAAGTACTGGTAGACCAGATCGATATCCTTCTGGATCTCGCCCGCTCCGTCGCGACGCGTATAGGCGCCGGTCATCAGGTTCTCCTCCACCGTGAGGTGGCCGAAGCAATGCCGACCCTCCATCACCTGCACGACGCCCAGCTTGACGACATCGTTGGGCGTCAGCCGGTCGATCCGCTTGCCGCGGTATTCGATGAACCCCTTGGTAACCTCACCGCGTTCGGACCGCAGCAGGTTGGAGACGGACTTCAGGGTCGTCGTCTTGCCTGCGCCGTTGGCGCCGAGCAGACAGACGATGCCGCCCTCGGGCACTTCGAGCGAGACGCCGCGCAGCACCAGAATGACGTGGTCGTAGATGACCTCGATATTGCTGATCGACAGCAGAGGCTTGGTCGCTTCGCTCATCGGCGGCTCCGGCAGGATCGGTTCAGGGGGGACTGACGGGCCACGGCGCCCCGGAGCATTCTCCGTGACGCCGCGCCGTCAATCGGATCGCGAGGATCAGGCGCCGCAGTCGCGGGGCGTGATGCCCTTCTCCGCCGCATAGGCGGCGGCCGACTTCTCCACCATCGGACGCACGATCGACTGGTCGGTCTCGATCCAGTCCGAGGCGGACGTCCACGCGCCGTTGTTCCACTGCAGGAAGCGCACCGGCGCGCCGCCCTCATGGTCCTGGCAGGTCATGGCGAACTCGGGCAGCAGGCCGACGGCGCCCAGCTTCTCCAGCCGGGCCTTGTCGAAGGTGAGCTGCTCCAGCGCGGCCTGTACCTCTGGGCCCGTCACCGGCCGGTTCTCGCCCACCATCTTCATGGCGTCGCGGATCGCCTCCGTGCCGACCATGGCCATGGCGAAGGCGCGGTTGACGTAGATCGTGCCCAGGCGGTCCTGATCGACCGAGCCCTTACCCTTGCTGTAGAGGTGCTCCATCATCCACTGGATCACCGGATAGTCAGTGCCCGCGCCGTGGTAGCCGGCGGCGTAGTAGCCCTCGGCCGCATCACCGGCGGGACGGGTATCCTCCTCGGAACCCGACCACCACACGCCGACGATCTTGTTCGCCGGGAAACGCACGCGCGCAGCTTCCTTCAGCGAGGTCGGGTTCATCACGCCCCAGCCGCGCAGGATCACGTAGTCCGGCCGGTACTGCCGGGCGATCTGCAGCCAGATGGCCTTCTGGTCCAGCCCCGGATGGGCAACGGGAAAGTTGCGGAACTCGAAGCCGTACTTCTTCGCCTGCTCCTCCAGGACCGGGATGGTCTCCTTGCCGTAGGCCGAGTCGTGATGGACGTTGGCGATCTTCAGGCCCTTGAGCTTCTCCATCCCGCCCTCGAGCGAGCCGATGAACTTGATCTTCGCCGTCGACTGACTCCAGTAGTTGGTCAGAGCCGGAAACAGATAGGGGAAGACCCGGCCATCAGAGGCGTCCGTGCGGCCATAGCCGATGGTGATGATCGGGATCTTGTCGGCTTCGGCGCGCTCGAACACCGCGTAGGTGCCGCCCGTCGAGAACGGATGGTAGAATGGCGAACCGGTCGGCCCGTTGTTCTTCATCTTCTCGTAGCATTCCACGATGCGGTCGGTCTTGTAGGCCGTCTCGCACTTCTCGTAGGTCAGCTTGACGCCGTTGATGCCGCCGTCGCGGATGTTGAGGAACTCGTAGTAGTCGGCCATGCCGTCGCCGAAGGCCGAACCGCCGGCGGCGTAGGGCCCCGTCCAGTAGGCCGCTACCGGTATGAACTGTTCGGCCGCTTGCGCCGAGCCCGCCAGCATGGCGGCGGCGGTCACGCCGATCGCAACTTTGCGGAATTGCATCGTTGTCTCCCTGTATGTCGCGCTCCGTGTTCGGAGCCTGATTATTGTCGCCGGTAAGGATACCATGCGGAACCTGGCTCCGCCAGCCGATCGCCGTCCTCCGGCAGGGGCAGCGCCGACCGTTTCAGTACGGGAACGGCCAGAGTCTGAGCTTTTCCTTCGCCAGTTCCCAGATGCGGGCGAGGCCGAACGGCTCCACGATCAGGAAGAAGACGATCATGCCGCCGAAGACCACCAGTTCCAGGCTCGCCAGCGTATCCGTGGCGACGGCGCCGCCGAACAGGCCGGCGACGTTGGTGATCACGATCGGCAGGATCACGAAGAAGCCGGCGCCCAGATAGGAGCCGACGATGGAGCCCAGACCGCCGATGATGACCATGAACAGCACGTCGAAGGCGCGGAAGATGTCGAAGGCCTGCGCCTCGACCGAACCGAGGAAGACGAAGGCCCAGAGCGCGCCGGCAAGGCCGCAGTAGAACGACGAGATGGCGAAGGCCAGCAGCTTGGTCTTCAGGATCGGGATGCCGATCACCTCGGCCGCCACGTCCATGTCGCGGATCGCCATCCACGACCGGCCCAGCGCCGATCTGACCAGATTCTTGGCGATCACCGTCATGACGACAAGGAAGCCGAGACAGAGCAGGTATCGCTCCCAGGCCGCGTCGATGACATAGCCGAATGTCTCCAGCGGCGGCGAGGAGATGACGCCGGAGCTGGCGTAATTCGAGAACCAGCCGAAATGGGTCAGCGTCCATTCGATGAAGAAATGCGCCGCCAGCGTCGTCACGGCCAGGTAGAAGCCCTTGATCCTGAGACTTGGCAGGCCGAAGGCGATGCCGACCACCGCGGCCACGACAGCCGCAAGCACGAAGACGATGCCGAAGTGCATCCACGGAAAGGACGTCGCGATCTTGTAGGCGGCGAAGGCGCCCACGGCCATGAACCCGGCGGTGCCCAGCGAGATCAGCCCCGTATAGCCCACCAGGATGTTCAGCCCGATCGTCGCCAGGGCGAAGATCAGGAACGGGATCAGGATGGAGCGCAGCAGGTATTCGCCGGCGATGGCGGGCACCACGACCGCGGCGAACAGCGTCACCGCGAGGACGAACAGGCGCTCCTCGCGCAGGACCAGATGCGCCTCGTCCTCGCGGTAGCTCGACTTGAACTGGCCGGCTTCTCTGAAGATCATGGTTCAGACCCGCTCGATGATCTTCTCGCCGAACAGGCCCTGGGGCCGGAACAGCAGGAATACGGTGGCCAGCACGAAGGGGAACCAGTTTTCGGTTCCGCCGCCGAAATAGCTGCCGATGAACACTTCGAAGAACTTCTCGCCGGCGCCGATGATCAGACCGCCGACGACCGCCCCGGTGATGGAATCGAAGCCGCCGATGATCAGCACCGGCAGCGCCTTGAGCGCCAGCAGCGCCAGGCTGAACTGCACGCCGGTCTTGGCGCCCCACATCATGCCCGCGACCAGCGCGATGATGCCCGCGGCGCCCCAGGTGATGGCCCAGATGGTCTGCAGCGGAATACCCACCGACAGCGCCGCCTGATGATCGTCGGCGACCGCGCGCAGGGCCCGGCCGTATTTCGTCCGGTTGAAGAAGATCGTCAGGATCACGACCATGGCCGCGGCGATGCAGGCGGCGACGATCTCCTGGCGGGAGAGGAACATGCCCGTGTGCTCGATGAAGAACTCGACCGGCGTGTCCTCGATGCGGATGTCGAGGGCGTAGACGTCGGAGCCCCAGGTGACCTGGGCGATACCCTCGACGAGGAAGTTGAGGCCGATCGTGGCCATGAACAGGATGATCAGCGGCTGGTTCACCAGCGGCCTGAGCACCACGCGCTCGATGGCGATGGCCAGCACCAGCATGATGATGAGCGTGAGCACCAGCGCCAGCCAGAAGTTCACCCCCATTTCGAGCAGACCGACGAAGCTCAGCGCCGCGAAGAAGACGAAGGCGCCCTGCGCGAAGTTGAAGATGCCCGAGGCCTTGAAGATCAGCACGAAGCCCAGCGCCACCAGGGCGTACATCATCCCCGTGAGGAGACCGCTGACGATCACCTCCACCAGGAACATCGGCTGTTCCGGAATGATTTCCAGCATGTCCGCGCTACCCCTCTACGCCGTCCTGGTGCGAGACGCCCAGATAGGCCTCGATGACCTTCGGATCCCTCTTGACCTCGTCCGGCGTGCCGTCGGCGATCTTGCGCCCGTACTCCAGCACCGCGACACGGTCGGAAATATCCATCACGACGCCCATGTCATGCTCGATCAGAATGATCGTGGTGCCGAACTCCTCGTTCACATCGAGGATGAAGCGGCACATGTCCTCCTTCTCCTCCATGTTCATGCCGGCCATGGGCTCGTCCAGCAGCAGCAGGTCCGGTTCGGCAGCCAGTGCGCGGCCCAGTTCGACCCGCTTCTGCAGGCCGTATGGCAGCCGCCCGACAGGAGTCTTGCGAATCGCCTCGATCTCCAGGAAGTCGATGATCTCCTCGACCTTGCGGCGATGCGCCAGTTCCTCCCTGAGCGCCGGCCCCCAGCGCAACGCCTGCAGCAGCCAGTGCGACTTCATCATCAGGTTGCGGCCGGTCATGATGTTGTCGAGCGTCGACATGCCCCGGAACAGGGCAACGTTCTGGAAGGTTCGCGCGATGCCGCCGGCGGCGGCCTCATGGGGTTTCATCTGCCGGCGCTTCTCGCCGCGGAAGGTGATCGTCCCCTCCTGCGGATGGTAGACGCCGTTGATGCAGTTCAGCATCGACGTCTTGCCGGCGCCGTTGGGACCGATGATGGCGAAGACCTCGCCCTCGTTCACTTCCAGGCTGACGCCGACGATCGCCTTGACGGCGCCGAAGCTGAGCGAGACGTCCTGGACCGAGAGAAGCTCCGGCCCGAAGGTCCGGGCGGGAAGCTGTTCCGCTGTGCTCATGATCCCTTCCCTCAGCCGGCCTTGCGCAGCGGCTCGGCCGGCGTCGCCTGCGGCGACTGGCGCAGCGGCTCGAACGTCCGGGCGTCGCGCACCTTCACATTGGCCCTGAGCGAGCCCTTGCGCCCGTCCTCATAGGTGACCTGGCTCTCGATGGAGGCTTCCTCGGCGCCGGAGAACAGCGCCTCGATCAACGGTTCGTAGCGTTCCGCGACGATGCGGCGGCGGACCTTGCGCGTGCGGGTCAGTTCGCCGTCATCGGCGTCGAGTTCCTTGTGCAGCAACAGGAAGCGCCGGATCTGGGAACTCGCCAGTTCCGAATCCCGGGCCAGGTCGGCGTTGACCTTCTCGACGCAGCCGGCAATCAGGTCGGAAACCGCGGCGCGGCCGGCCAGATCGGCATAGGAAGCGAAGGAGATGCTGTTCTTCTCCGCCCAGCTGCCTACCGCCTCCTGATCGATGACGATGAACGCGGTCACGAAATCGCGGCCATCGCCGTGGCACACCGCCTCGCGGATGGCGGGGAAGAACTTCAGCTTGTTCTCCAGGAACTGCGGCGCGAACAGCGTGCCGTCGTTCAGCTTGCCCACGTCCCTGGCGCGGTCGATCACCTTCAGATGCCCGTCGTCGGTGAAGATACCGGCGTCGCCGGTGTGGATCCAGCCTTCGACCAGCGTTTCCTGCGTCGCCTCATCGTTCTTGTAGTAGGCTGTGAACACACCCGGCGTGCGTACCAGTATCTCGCCGTCGTCGGCGATGCGTATCTCGCAGCCCGGCGCCGGCGGTCCCACGGTGTCGGGACGGACGTCGCCATTGCGCTGGATGCAGGCGTAGGCGCAGCTCTCGGTCTGACCGTAGAGCTGTTTCAGGTTGAAGCCGATGCCGCGGTAGAAGTTGAAGATGTCGGGCCCCATCGGCGCGCCGCCCGTATAGGCCAGTCGCACCCGGGAGAAGCCCAGATTGTCCTTCAGCGGTCCGTAGACCAGAACACGGCCGATGGCGTAGAGTAGCCGATCGATCGGATTCACCTTCCGCCCCTCCAGGATATCGATACCGCAGCGGCGGGCAACGCCGATGAAGAACTCGTACATTCGGCGCTTGATGGCGCCGGCGTCGTCCATGCGGATGGTGATGTTGGTAAGCAGGTTCTCGAAGATCGCCGGCGGCGCGAAGAAATAGGTCGGCCCCAGTTCCCGGATGTCATTGAGCAGCGTCTCTGCGCTTTCGGGACAACTTACGGGAAACCCGCCGATGACGCCCTGGGCGAAGAAGAAATGATCGCCCACCCAGGCCATGGGCAGGTAGCAGATGATCTCGTCGTGCTCGTTCAGTTCCTCGAACTCGATCACCGCCCGGGCCGCTGTGATGATCGAATGATGGGTGTGCATGACGCCCTTGGGGTTGCCTGTCGTGCCGGAGGTGTAGGCGATCAGGCTGACGTCGCCGGGCTCGCCCTTCGCCACCTCGGCCTCGTAAAGGTCGGGCTTGTCGGCCTGCAGCCGGCGGCCCATCTCCTGCACATGCTCGAAGGAATGCAGGAACGGCATGTCGTAGTTCCGCATGCCCCTCTGGAAGAAGCAGACCACCGTCTCGATGGACGGGCAGGCATCCTTGATCTCGAGGATCTTGTCGACCTGTTCCTGGTTTTCCGCGACGACGAACCGGACTTCACCGTGGTCGAGGACGAACCGGGCCTCTTCGGCGCCCGAATCCTGGTAGATGGGCACGGCGATGCCGCCCATGGCCTCGACGGCGAGGAAGACCCAGTAGAGCTGCGGCCGGTTGTCGCCGACGATGGAAACCTTGTCTCCGCGCTGCAGGCCGAGGGCCTTGAACCCCAGAGCGAGAGCGCGGATGCCCTCCTCGGTTTCCTTCCATCGATAGCTCTGCCAGATGCCATAGTCCTTCTCGCGGAAGGCGACCCGGTCCGGCCATTGACGTGCGTTTCGCAAGACGAGCTTCGGCAGCGTGTCGCCACGCGCGATGCTCGCGCTGACATCGGTCATGCGCTCGCGACCTCCCAATCGCAGCGGCGGAACCCCTGTCGTTCCGCCTTGTTCGTGACCCGGCCGGATGTTCTGTTTCGCTTCCGTGACGGACCGTTCCGTGATTAAGGCGCGCCCGAAACGATCGGTCAAGCAAAGGCTCGGGACGTGTTCTCCGGATGCCGGCGCGACCGACGCCGGAACCCGTCGGGACTGAACCGGAGGAAGACGCCATGCTGGACGCCACCCCTCTCATGAAGATCTACGCCCGCTGGCGGATCGCCCGGCTGAAGCGGCGCAGCCCGCGTGAGGCGCAGGAGCGGGAGTTGATGAAACTGCTCCACTGGGCGAAGGACACGCGTTTCGGCAAGGCCCACGATTTCGCGGAGATCCGCACGGTCGAGGACTTCCAGGCCGCCGTGCCCATCGCCAGCTACGAGGACTACTGGCGAGACTGGTGGCGCGAATCGTTTCCCGTCCACGACAACATCACCAGCCCTGGTCGGACGCCTCACTTCGCCGTCACTTCAGGCACGACCTCGGGCAAGACCAAGTACATCCCGGTGACCCGCGAAATGATCGCCTCCAACAAGAAGGCAGCCGTCGACGTCGTGGTTCACCACCTGGCGAACCATCCCGACAGCCGCCCGCTTGCCGGCAAGACCTTCATGATGGGCGGATCCACCGACCTGGTCGAACAGGCGCCCGGCGTCGACAGCGGCGACCTCAGCGGCATCGCAGTCACCACCCAGAGCGCCTGGACGAAGCCCTTCGCCTATCCGCCGACCGACGTCGCGCTGTGGGAGGACTGGGAGAAGAAACTGGACCGCTTCGCCCGCGACGCCTTCGAGGAAAAGATCACCATCTGGACCGGCACGCCGAGCTGGATGCTGATTCTGATCGACAGGATGCGGGAGATCGCGGAGGGACGGCCGCTGTTCCCGAACCTGGAACTGCTGGTCCATGGCGGCGTCTCTTGGGAGCTCTACCGGGAGCGGTTCGCGCCCTTCCTGGCCGAGACCGGCGCCAAGACGCGGGAAGTCTATCCGGCCTCGGAAGGCTTCATCGCGGTCGCCGACAGGGCCTATGAAGACGGTCTGCGACTGATCGCGGACAACGGCATCTTCTTCGAGTTCGTGCCGCTCGAGGAACTCGATTCGGACAATCCGACCCGGCACTGGGTCGGCAATCTGGAAACGGGACAGGACTACGCCGTGGTGCTGTCGTCGAATGCCGGCCTCTATGCCTACATGGTCGGCGACACGGTCCGCTTCGTCGACCGCGACGGTCCGAGGCTGAAGATCACCGGGCGGACCTCGTACATGCTCTCGGCCTTCGGCGAGCACCTGATCGGCAGCGAGATCGAGACCGCCGTGCACGACGCCGCCGGCGACCAGGGTGTCCAGGTGGCCGAGTTCACCGTCGGTCCGGTGCTGCACGCCGAACGGGGCGGCCGCGGCGGCCACATCTATCTGATCGAGACCGAGGGCGGGAGCGCCGATGCCGACCGTCTCGCCAAGCGTATCGACGAGCGGCTTTCGGAGGTCAACGACGACTACGCGGCCCACCGCGCCGAGGGTACGGGCATGGAGCCGCCGCGCGTGGTGCTGGTCGGCGAAGGCGGCTTCGAGCGCTGGATGGCTTCCCAGGGCAAGTCCGGCGGCCAACACAAGGTGCCGCGCGTGATCGCCGACGCCGACCGGTTCCGCGCCATGCTGGGGGATTTCGGTGTCGACCCGGAGTCAGGCGAGCAGCAGGGCCAGTAGTATCAGCACTGCCGTCTCGCTCAGCACGCAGGCCGCGCCCAGCACGTCGCCGGTATAGCCCCCGAAACGCCGCGCCGCCCTGCGCCCCACCGCTTCCGCCACGGTCAGCGCCAGAACCGGCGCCAGCACCAGTCCCGCAATGCCGAACGGCGCCACCACGGCGGCGGCCACTAGCGCCAACAGTGCGAGTCCGCCGGCGGCGGCAACCGCGCCTTCGCCCGGCTCACCTGCGGCCCTGCCCGCGCCGTCCGTCCGCGCCGGGGCGCCGGTCAGCATCAGCCAGGCCATGGCCGCCCGCGACAGGGTGGCCGCGGCGAGCAATGCCGCCAGCGCCTCGCCGCCCGAGAGGCCGGAAAGCGCCGCGACACGCGCGGCCAGCAGCAGGATCAGGGCGATGACGCCATAGACGCCGACATGGCTGTCGCGCATCGCCGCAAGCCGGGCGGTCCGCCCGCCCCGCGCCCCAAGTCCGTCGAAGAAGTCGGCCACGCCATCCTCGTGCAGGGCGCCCGTGACAACCACCATCGCCGCGACCGCGAGGACCGCCGCCAGCAGACCCGGCCCGCCGAAGCAGTGGGCCACCACGAAAGCGGCGGCGCCTGCGGCAGCGACAACGACGCCGGCCAGCGGAAAGGCCCAGACCGCCTCCGCCAGCGTCCGCTCTCCGCCCCCGCGAGCGGGAAACCGTACCGGCAGCCGGGTCAGCCAGGCGAGGGCCAGCGCCATTTCAACCTGCCGACGCCGGTTCATGACCGCTTCATCACCAGCGGCAGGCCGGCGGTCACGAACAGCACGCAATCCGCCGTCGCGGCGACCTCCCGGTTCAATGCGCCCTGGGCGTCGCGGAAAGCGCGGCCCAGCCGGTTGTCGGGCACCAGCCCCAGTCCGACCTCGTTCGAGACCACCACGGTGGGACCGGAGCGGACAGCGAGAGCCGCGATCAACGCAGCCCGGTCGGCGGCGAGATCGGCCTCCGCCAGCAGGCGGTTGCTCAGCCAGAGTGTCAGGCAGTCGACCAGCATGGGCGTCTCGGCGTCTTCCCGGATCGCGGCAGGAAGCTCATGCGGTGCTTCGATCGTGCGCCAGTTCCGGCCCCGCTCCGCCTGGTGGCGGGCGATGCGTTCGGCCATTTCGTCGTCCAGCGCCTCGGCTGTGGCGACGTAGACCGGGGTCGCGGTCCCTGCCGCGGCCCGGATCAACCTCTCGCCCCAGTGGCTCTTGCCCGAGCGCGCGCCTCCAAGCACCAGGGTCAGCGCCGGCGCGGCCGCTCCCTCTCCCAGCGCTTCGGCCCAGGGATCCATGGCTCAGACGTCGCCCTTGCGTCCCGCGACGGCGGCCTCGGCGAAGGTCGCCATGCCGTTGTGACAGGCCAGCGCGGCGCGCACGAGGCCCAGCGCGGTCGCAGCGCCCGAGCCCTCCCCCAGCCGCATGCCGAGATCGAGCAACGGATCGAGCCCCAGCCCCTCAAGCACCCGCCTATGCCCTGGCTCCGCCGAACGGTGCGCGGCCAGGGCATGATCCAGCGCCGAACGATCCAGCCGGTAAAGCGGCGCCACGGACGCGCAGACAATATAGCCGTCCAGCAGCACGGGCACGCCATGGCGGCGGGCGGCCAGGCAGGCGCCCATGATGGCGGCCATTTCCCGACCGCCCACGCGGCGGAGCGCCTCCAGCGGATCGCCAAGGGCATCGCCATGGAACGCCAGCGCGCTATCCACCACCTCGGCCTTGCGCGCCAGCCCTGTCTCATCGAGCCCCGCCCCGCGGCCCGCCCAGTCGGCACCGGTGCCGCCGAACAATGCGGCGGCGACCGCGGCCGCAGCGGTCGTGTTGCCGATGCCCATATCGCCAAAGATCAGGATGTCCTCGCTGCCACCAACCGCGTTCACGCCCTTGCGCACCGCCTCAAGGAAGCCTTCCTCGGTCATCGCCGGCTCACTCGCCAGATCGCCGGTCGGCTCGTCGACGCCGCAATCGATCGCCTCCAGTCGCGCGCCGAACGCCTCGGCCAGCTGGCAGATCGCGGCGAAACCCGCGCGGAAGCCGCCCAGCATCTGGGCATTGACCTCGTCGGGGAACGGGGAGACGCCGTTGCGGGTGACGCCGTGGCTGCCGGCGAAGACGATGATGCGGGCGTTGTCGAGGCGCGGCCGGAGGGTGCGCTGCCAGCGCGCCATGTGCACGGCGATGTCCTCCAGCCGGCCCAGCGAACCCTCGGGCTTGACCAGTTCGGCCTGACGCGCGCGCGCGGCGTCGGCTGACGCCACGTCGCCGCCGGCAAAATCGGTGCAGGCCGCCCGAAGGGCCTCCATGGAAGACAGATCGATCATGACGCTCCCGTTCGTTCCTGAATCCGCCGTGCCCGCGCCCGGCCGAGGCGGCTTGGAATCGCGGTGGCGGCGCGATATGGCATGGAGCCGTTTCGCACAACCGGAGCCGACATGGAAAAGATTTATGTGACCGCCGACGAGCTGTTGCGCGATTCCTTCGAGCTCGGGCTCAGGGTCTACGAGAGCGGCTTCCGCCCCTCCTTCATCGTCGGCGTCTGGCGCGGCGGCGCGCCCATCGGCATCGCGGTGCAGGAGGTACTGGACCACTACGGCGTGCGAAACGACCACATCGCCATCCGCACCGCGTCCTATGTCCGCCCCGGCGAACAGGCGAACACGGTGCGCGTCTTCGGCCTCAACTACATCATCGACAACATCGACGCCGACGACCAGTTGCTGATCGTCGATGACACTTTCGATTCGGGGCGCAGCATCGATGCCGTGATCACGGAAATCGAACGCAAGTGCCGGCGCAACACGCCCACCGAAATCCGCGTCGCTACCGTCTTCTTCAAGCCGGCGCTGAACCGCACCAGCCGCGAGCCCGACTATTTCATCCACCAGACGGACAGGTGGATTGTCTTCCCGCACGAGATCCACGGCCTGACGTCCGAGGAAATCGCCCGCCACAAGATCCATCCCGGCATCGACCGGGCCAAGCCGTCCTGACCGGAATCAGACCAGATCTGCGCCCGTATAGGGCTGCAGACCGACGCATTGCACCTTCGCCTCGCCGCTTTCCAGCAGGGTGGCGCGGCGGTTCCAGTATTCCGCCTCCGACACCAGCCAGGGCTGCAGCCTGGGCGCCAGCGGACCCGCGGCCGCCAGAATTTGCCGGGTCTTGGCGAAGGCCTTGCGGATGGCCTCAGTATAGAGGGGGGTGATGTCTTCGAATGTCGGCGCGTCGAAGCCGATGTCGTCGGCCATGTCGCGGAAGCGTTGCGGGCTGACCAGATGCATGGGCTGCCGCTCCAGCGCCGACCACACAGCCACCTCGGGGCACTCGGGATCGTCACCCGTGAGAAACAGATCGCTGAAATAGATCTTTCCGTCCGGCTTCAGGACGTGGAACAGATGCCGCAAGACCCGGTGCTTGCGCCGGACGTGGGTAAAGGGTTCCTTGCCGATGATGGCGTCGGCAAAGCCCCTCTTGAGGCCCGTGTCATGATAGTCACGCCGGTCCGCCTTGACGCGGGAGCCCCTGGAACCGAGCCAGCCCTGCGCCAGATCGGCATGCTCGACCTCGTCGTTGTAGGCGAAAATCGCGGCTTCGCAGTCGCCGGTCAGTCGATGGCCCAGACCGCCCATGCCTGCGGCCAGTTCCACCACGCGCGATTCCTCGTTGAGTTGCAGAGGGCCGGCGAGCCGCTCGTAGACAGCGTCGGCGGCGGGACTGATCATGCCGGGACCGAAGAGACCCTCCAGCAGGACGATGCGTTCCTCCGGCCACGGCCCCTTGTCGGATTGGCACTCCGCATCAAGTGCGCCGGATTGTGACGCGCGCCGGGACGGCGCAGACGGTCGTGCGTCCTCGTCACCGCCCCACCAGGAGTTGAGGCGCTGCCACAGGCCGCCATTGCGTGTCGTCCCGCCCTGTTCGTACTGGGTGCTCAAACGATGAATCCTGCCCGGTCACGGGTTTTTCGAACCACCACTCATAACAGCCGCGCCCTAAGGCTTGGTAAACGCGGCGGCGGCTATCCAGACGGCCCCGATGACCCGCAATGCGGGATTCCGCGCTCGCTTCGGGCGGATCCGATCAACTGCCAAGCAAGGCGCGGGCGAGAACCACGTTCTGGATCTCCGTCGCGCCGTCGATGTACTGGCCGATCTTTGCCGATGCGAGGTGCCGGGCGGCGGGCTCCTCCAGCCGGAGGCCGTTGGCGCCCATCACCTGCATGCAGTCCGCGATCCGATGCAGCGCGGCGCGGGTCGCAAATTTCTTGGCGTGGGCGGCCGCGCGGGTGGCGTCCCGGCCGGCATCGACCAGCGCCGCGGCGCGGTAGGTCAGCAGCCGGCTCGCCTCCAGGTCCGTCTCGACATCCGCGAGCATCCACTGCACGCCCTGGAAGTCGGCGATCCGCCGGCCGAATGCCTGGCGTTCCTTCACATAGGAGACCGCCCGATCCAGCGATGCGCGCATCATGCCGACCGACATTCCACCGACGAAGATACGGGCCGCGTCGATGCCCGACATGGCCGCGCGGAAGGCCCGCTCCTGCGGCAGCAGGACGTCCGCTTCGGTCAGGCGGACGCCGTCGAAGCGGAATCCGCCGGCGCCGAGCGCATGGCCGCCGGCAAGGTCATAGGGTCCGACCCGGCTGACGCCCGGCCGTCCGGCCTCGACCAGAAAGCACATCACCCCCCGCCAGCCCTGCTCGGGGTCGGCCTGCGCATAGACCGACAGGACGTCGGCGTGGGCGGCGCTGGATATCCAGGCCTTCTCGCCCTCGAGACGCCAGCCGCCGTCATCGGCGACGGCGCGGCAGGCCACCGCCGTGGCGTCGGAGCCCATGCCGGGTTCGGTCAGGAGGAAGGTGCCGATGCGCCGGCAGGCCAGCATGTCGGGCAGCAGGGCGCGGCGCTGCGCCTCGCTGCCATTGCGGGCGATATTGCCCATCAGGTTGTCATGGACGATCAGACCGAAGGCGAACGGCATGCAGGCCGCGGCCAGTTCCTCGAAGACCCGGCAGGCGCCGGTCAGACTGAGTCCGTGCCCGCCCTCCGATTCCGGCACCAGCAGCCCGGTCAGGCCGGCGTCGGCGGCCCGGCGCTGGGTTTCGGCGGGATAGACCCGGTCCTTCTCCCAGCGCGCGGCGTGAGGCGCCACCTCTTCGGCGGCGAAACGGCGCGCCGTCTCGGCGATCGCGGCTTCACGCTTCGTAAGCTCCGGCTCGAAGGCCATGTTCCCCTCCCCTGTCGATGACTTTGCCGAGCATAGCCCCGGCGCCGGCAACGCGAAATCGATCAGCCCGGCGCAGGAGCGATGACAGCACGGCGTCAATCCGGTTACAGTTCGGCGTCGGAAACACCGGGGAGGCGTCCGGTCCGCAGCCGCGCGCCCGTTCACCATGCCGAGAACGCTCAGTTCGGCCCAGGTCGAAGCCTTCGATCGCGACGGATATCTGTTTCCGTTCAGGGCCTTCGCGCCCGAAACGGCTGCATCCTATCGCGCCAGGCTGGAAGCGTTCGAGGCCGCCGAAGGCGGTCCCATCCGATCCAACATGCGCCACAAGGTGCATCTGCTCTTCACCTGGGCCAACGAGATCGTGCGTCATCCGCGTATCCTCGACGCGGTGGAGGATATCATCGGAGCGAACATCCTCTGCTGGTCGACCAATTTCTTCATCAAGGAGGCGCGCGATCCCGGCTTCGTCTCCTGGCATCAGGATTCGACCTACTGGGGGCTGGAACCGCCGGAGGTCGTCACCGCCTGGGTGGCGCTGTCGGACGCGCCGCTGGAAGCCGGCCCGATGAAGTTCCTGACCGGGTCGCACCATCTGGACCAGTTCGCCCATCACGACACCTTCCACGAGCACAACCTGCTGAGCCGCGGCCAGGTGATCGACATGGCGGTCGAGGAGGAACGGGCGGTCGATGCGCCGCTGAAGGCAGGCGAGTTCTCGCTCCACCACATCCGCCTGGTGCATGGTTCGGAACCCAACCGCACCGGCGACCGGCGGATCGGTCTCGCCATCCGCTACATCCCGCCCCACGTCCGGCCGGTGAAGGCCGCGAACTCGGCCATGCTGGTGCGCGGGGTCGACGCCTGCGGCCATTTCGAGATGGAACCGGACCCGGCGAACGATCTCGATCCGGCCGCGCTGGCCGCCCACGAGGATGCCATGAAACGCCAGCTCGGGGCGCTTTACGAGGGCACAGGCGTCACCGTCGCCCGGGACTGAAGGCCGGAGTCAGATCGCCATCATGCGGGCGCGGGAGCCACGCTCGATCGCCGCTGCCGGCAGACGGCCGACGCCCAGCGACTGGCGGATGATCATCAGCACCTGCAGTTCCGGCTGGCTGGCCTCGCCGTCCGCGGCGGCGACGTCGCAGGCCAGCGCGTAGGCGGTCTCGGCCAGGCGCGGCGGCAGGGCGTCGGCGACGTCACGCATCAGTTCCTCCAGCCCCTCCTCCTTTTCCAGATAACCGAGGCAGGATTCGGAGTCGGCGGAAAGATCGTCGAGATCGTAACCCCGGAAGGCGGGCAGGATGCGGATCATCTCGCTCATCAGGATGATCTCCTGCTCGGCCAGTTCCTTGTCGGCGCACGCGGTCAGCACCATGACGTGCACCAGCGCGCTGTGCGGGCTCATTTTCAAGGCCATCGGTTTTTCCTCATTTCACGCGGATTTGCCGGACGCCTCGGGGACGCCGAAGAAGGTTCTAACACCCTCGACGGCTTCGGCAATGCCCACCCGGCGGATTTCGACCTCGGGCGGAAAGGCGTCGCAGAGCCGGCTCGGCAGCATCGGATCCAGCATCACGAAGACGCCACGGTCGCCGGCGCGGCGGAGCAGACGGCCATAGGCCTGCTTCAGGCGGAGCCTGACCAGCATGTCGTCATAGCGCCGGGCGCCGAAGGCCTTGCGCCGGGCCTTGTGCAGGATGTCCGGCCTGGGCCAGGGCACGCGATCGAAGACGATCAGCCGCAGCGACTCGCCCGGCACGTCGACGCCATCGCGCACCGCGTCGGTTCCCAGCAGGCAGGAATCGGTCTCGGCGCGGAAGATGTCGACCAGCGTCGAGGTGTCCATCGGGTCGACATGCTGCGCATAGAGCGGCAGGCCTGCGTTCTCCAGCGGCTCCAGCAGACGTTCGTGGACATTGCGCAGCCGCCGGATGGCCGTGAACAGTCCGAGTCCCCCGCCGCCCGAAGCGAAGAACAGCTCGCGATAAGCCGCGGCGATCTCGTCGGGCCGGTCGCGGCGCACGTCGCCGACGACGAAGATCCGGGTGTTCTCGCCATAGTCGAAGGGCGAAGGCACACTGAGGCGGACAGCCGGCGCGACCATATGCGCGAGGCCGGTCCGGGCCTCGGCGGTGCTCCAGTCGTCCCCGTCGCCCGAACGGTCGCGCAGGCTGGCCGACGTGATGACCGCCCCGTGGGCCGGCTTCAGCACGGTCTCGGCGAAGGGCCCGGTCGGATCGACAACATGGCGGTGGAAACCGACGTCGACCTCCCGCCCGGCGATGCGCCGCACCGAGAACCAGTCGACGAAGCCTTCCGCCGGCGGGCCGCCCACGCCGCCCAGCATCGACATCCACGCCCCCAGCACCGCCTCGCAGCGGTACTCGATGCCGTTGATCGCCGCTTCAAGCCTGACCCGCTCGCCCGTCGGCAACTCGTCGGTCTCCTCGTCCAGCCGGGCCGCCAGCGCCGACTTGAGCCCGACCAGGGGCTTGCGGATCTCGTCCAGCGCCTGCACAAGCGTCTGCGCCGCTTCCGGCAGGCCGGGCACGGGGGGAGCGGTCTCGCATTCCAGGCCGTAGGGGTTGTCCGGCCCGGCGCTGCGCGCCATCACCTGCTGGCGCAGCCGGGTCAGGAACGCCTCCGTCGGACCGGCCGGGTTCTCGCCCTTCAGCCGCGTCAGCCAGTCGAAACCCGGCAGGACCCGGGCGGCGTGGGTCACCCGGTCCAGCGCCGCGGTCGCATCGTCGTCGCCAACGATCAGGTCGGCGATGCGGCGGGTCAGGCCCCGCGCCCGGCCGCGCGCGCCATCCTCGGCGCCCCGGATCCAGCGCCGGAGTTCGGCGGCCTCCAGCCCCGACAGTTCGGCCGAGAAGGCGCTATCGGCGGCGTCGAGCAGGTGGTGGCCCTCGTCGAAGACATAGCGCCGGGCCACGCTCTCCTCGGCCCGGAGCTGGACTGCGCGCGCCAGCACCAGGGCGTGGTTGGCGACGACGATCTCGGCGCGTTCGGATTTCTTTCGCGCCACCTCGATGAAGCATTTCCGGTAATGCTCGCAGGCGGAGAACACACACTCCCCGCGCCGGTCGGCGAGGCCGGTGGTGCGTTCGGAGCCGAACAGCAGCGTCAGCCAGGACGGGAAGTCGCCGCCGGCCAGGTCGCCGTCGCGGGTCGCCTCGATCCAGCGCGCGACCAGGGCGAGCGGCACGATGTCCGCACGCCGCGCCGCGCCGCCCTGCACCGCCTCCATGAAGTTCAGCAGGCAGAGATAGTTCTCGCGCCCCTTGCGGATCACCGCCCGCTCGGCCTTCAGCTTCGGGTCCGGGTAGAGGCGGTCCAGTTCCTGATCGAGCTGGCGCTGCAGGTTCCTGGTGTAGGTGGAGATCCACACCGCGCCGCCGTTCTTCTCCGCCCAGACAGAGGCCGGCGCGACATAGCCCAGCGTCTTGCCCGTGCCGGTCCCCGCCTCGGCCAGCACGATACGCGGCTCGTCGACATGATCCCGGGGCCGGAAGGCGTGCGCCGCGCCCTCGGCGTAGCGGCGCTGGGCCTCGCGCTCTTCCGCGCCTGTCCCCAGCATGGCGCGCAGACGATCCGCCGCCTCCACCGGTTCGACAGCGGCGGAACCGGGCGGCGGCGGCGGGGCCATGTCCGGGAACTCCGGCACCCGCGTCCAGGCGTCGAGGCCGCGAAAGCGCGATTTCGAGCCCCCCTCGCCCAGCGCCTTCAGCACCGGCGCCGCCCAGGGCCAGCCGCCATCGGCCATCGCCTGGGCCAGCGAGGCCGCGCGCGTCCGCGCTTCGCCGCCGAGCTCAGAGAGTTCGGCCAGCAGCACTTCGGCGATTTCCGGCAGGCGCGCCGGATCCGGGGGTTTGCCGGCCGGCGCAAGGCCGACGGCGCGGGCCAGGCCGTCCAGGGTCGGCAGACAGAAGCGCGCTGGCCTGACGAAGGCGAACAGTTCCAGCAGATCGTGCGCGGCGAAGCGCCGGATACCCAGCCGCCGCGCCACCGTCGGCATGCAGACCACCAGCGGCAGATCGCGCGCGATGCGGCGTCCGGCGGCATCCGCGTCGAGATCCTCGATCTCGCCGTCGGCGGTCATCAGCACCCCGCCGCGGCCCGCCATCGCAAAGGCGGGCACGCTGGGCAGAGCGATTTCGGGCGCACGCGAATCCATCGCCCGGACTATAGCGATCCCGAAGCCGTTCCGCGCCGCCCGATCCGCTTTCCCTTTGCGTCATCCGGCGCAACTGACTAGGGTTCACTTAGGAAATTCCGAGCCTCAGGAACTGTGGAGCAGCACCCATGGCCGTTGCCGAAAGCGTCGAGGAAAAGGACGGGGGCCACTACCGCGCCGGCGCGGAAGAGCTGGCGCACCTGCCCGGCAAGCCGAGCCGGATTCCGCTGAAGGGCACGATCGATTTCATCCGCGACCCGCTGGCCATGACGATGAAGGCCCATGCCGATTACGGCAACGTCTACAAGTCGCGCACATTCATGCAGTGGTCGGTCTCCATGCTCGGTCCCGACGCGCTGGAACTGGTGCTGATGGACCGGGACAAGAATTTCTCCTCCCGCGCCGGCTGGCACCACATGCTCAGCCGCCTGTTCTCCGACGGACTGATGCTGCGCGACTTCGACGATCACCGGGCGCACCGGCGGATCATGCAGGTCGCCTTCAAGCCCGCCCCGATGAAGGACTATCTGCTGCGCATGAACGGCGGCATTCGGGAGCGCCTTGACGCCTGGGAGCGCGCGCCGGAGTTCCTGTTCTACCCGCAGATCAAGCAGCTCACGCTGGATCTCGGCGCCAGCGTCTTCCTCGGCATCGACGCCGGACCCGAGGCGCGGCGGATCAACCAGGCCTTCGTCGACGAGGTCGCGGCCTCCATCGCCGTCGTCCGCAAGCCGGTGCCGGGTCTGAAGATGTACAAGGGCGTGAAGGCGCGGCAGTTCCTTTCCGAGCTGTTCGCGCGCCTGATCGAGGAACGCCGCGGCAGCGAGACCGAAGGCGACGACATGTTCAGCCAGCTCTGCCGCGCCGAGTCCGAGGACGGCCGCATGCTGACCGACCAGGAAATCATCGATCACATGAACTTCCTGCTGATGGCGGCCCACGACACGACCACCAGTTCGCTGACCACGATGATCTGGGCGCTTGCGGCGCATCCCGAATGGCAGGAGCGCATCCGCCGCGAGATCGCGGAGATCGGCGGCGCGGAACTGGGCTATGAGGATGTATCGCGAATGGACGTGGCCGAGCGCGCCTTCAAGGAAGCGCTGCGCATGATCCCCCCGGTGCCGTTCATCCCGCGCCGCGTGGTGCGCGAGTTCGAGTTCCAGGGGCAGCGCATCCCCGCCGGCGCGAACGTCTCGGTCAGCCCGGGCTATGTCCACATGATGCCGGAGCTCTGGACGGACCCGCAGAAGTTCGATCCCGACCGCTTCAGCCCCAACCGCGCCGAGGACAAGAACCACAAGTTCGCCTGGGCGCCGTTCGGCGGCGGCGCGCACAAGTGCCTGGGCATGCACTTCGCCTACATGCAGGTGAAGGCCTTCGCCTTCCAGCTGCTGCAGCGCTTCGAGGTCTCGATCGAGCCCGGCTACGAGCCGAAATGGGCGCGTATCCCGATCCCGAAGCCCCTGGACGGCCTGCCGGTGAAGCTGACCCGGCTGTAGGCCGGGCGGCCTCATGGACGGACGCGTTGCGCCCGTTTCATCCTGCCGGGGATTGCTCTAGGCTCCCCCGCCAATCGACCGGACACATCATGTAGTGGGAGCAGACGATGGCGATCGGTTCCAATGCGGTCCGCATGGGCGCAATGGCGCTGGCGGCCCTGGTCATGCTGGACGCGCCGAAGGCCGGCGCACAGAACCAGGCGCCACAGCCCCGGAGCGAAGTGGTCGGCACGCACGGCGACTGGGAGAAGCGCTGCATCGATCTGCAGGCGCAGGGCCAACGCTGCGCCCTGGTGCAGATGGGCGACAACCCGACGGCCCAGGTCCGCGCCGTGGCGACGCTGACCCGCGGCGGCGAGAACGGGGCCGAGACCGTCGCCCGCTTCGAGGTGCCGATCGGGGTCCATCTGCCGAGCGGTCTGCGGGTCCATATCGACGGTCAGGACTTCGGCGGCGTGCCGTACCAGTTCTGCCACCCCGACCGCTGCGCCGCGATCGCCATCCTGTCTGGCGAGCAGGAAGCCGCGCTGAAGGGCGGAAGCACGGCGACGATTACCTTCTTCGCCGATCCGGAGGTGCCGATCGAGGTGCCGATCTCGCTGATGGGCGTGACCGCCGGACTCCGTTCCCTCGAATAGGCCGAACGGGACTCAACCGGCGCTGCGTTGCCGCCGCCGCAGCGCCGCCATCGGCGTGACCTGCCCGCTTGCCGATCTGCCGGCTGCCGTGAGCGGCTTCATCTGCACCCTGGAATCCGGCTCGCCCTCGATCCACAAGCCCTGCCCCGAGGCCGGCGTGAAGCCGTATTGCAGATAGAGCCTGGGATCGCCGATCAGCACCACCAGGTCGATGCCCGCATCGGCGACCTTCTGCAGACTCTGGTTGACCAGCGCCCGGGCCGCGCCGCGGCCGCGATAGGACGGCGCCACGGCCAGCGGCCCCAGCAGCATGGCGTCGACGCCGCCGGCCCGGCAGGGCCAGTACTGGATCGCGCCGACCATCAGGTCGCCGTCCCAGGCGGCCATGCCGAAGCGTTCGTCCTCGTCGACGTGATCGCGGAAACGATAGGCGATCTTCTTCTCCCGCTCGGGGCCGAAGGAGACGTCGAGCAGGGCGGGGAGCGCCGCCCGTGCGACGGCATTCAACAGGGTGAACTGGAACATGGAGGAACTTTCGGATCGGCTGATGGGGACGATTTCAGGGCATCGCGTCCCGGGCGCCTCTGCCGCCCCGGACACGTCAGACCTGTCGTCGTCGTGCGATCCGAACTCTCATCATGGATTCCCAGATAAGCGATACGCGCCGGCACCGCAAAGGAAATCGTGCCGCGCGCTGACCGGCGGACGGGCAGGCGCCTCGGGGGCCGGCAGGCGCGGGCCCTGCGATTCCCATTCGCCGGCCTCGTAGATCTCGGCGAAAATCCCGCTCTTTCAGTCGACTGCTGGAAAGTTCAAAAAAACCCAAATCACTCATGGCCACCCACAGCACGCGATGTCAAAATGCTCCCGAAGAAGAACCTTTTCATCGCAACAAACAGATGCGTAGAACAAGTTTCTTCCGATCTCAAAAAATACAACCTCTCTCGAAGAACGAAAAAATAGCAATACTGAATTTTCCTATTATTAAATATAGACCACTTTTTCATTTGAATCAAGAGACTATGTTCTGATATATTACTTAATATATCCGGACAGTGATATTTGCAATATTGAATAATTTGTATATCCGCGAAATCTGATTCATATTCAGATGAAGATATCCCACCCTCTTCACTAATATTATCCCATTTTCCCCAGTTTAAATACAGTTTATGTTTCCCAAAATCAAAAGCGTTTACAAGTATTTTTGTCTCCGATCTCGCACAAATATAGAAATTATGATCATTTTTTGCTATTTTTGCGAGATGTTCAAAGAATTCTTTCTGATTTATACAGATTTTTTTATATACATTTTCATCACCTCTCTCTTGGCAAATAACCGTAGTGGATATCAGAAAAACTAGGGCGCTTATCGTAGAGAATATTGCCAAGGTCAGCCAGCGATACTTTGCATGAGTTCTTACCATTCCACCACTCCCGGGTCCTGGGCGGCGGGAACGGGCTGGAGGGATTTGACCTTCCGGTCGCGCTTGAGCGTCGCCAACACCTCATTGCGGCCGCCGAAGGACACCACCGCGTAGACCAGCCAGAGCTTTTCCTCGCCGCCCGACGCCGCGTTCCCGCTCATGCCATTCCCCTGCACCGAATGATTGCAGAAGTATGAGCCGATGGTGATCGCGGTTTCAAGTCAGGCCAGGACTTTCCGGCACTTTGCCCAGATGCCGGCAGGTCGCCGCCACGCAATGGCGCAATGGCGGCGTGTCCCGGGATTCGATGCCCCCCCCTCGCCGCCTTCGGCGTTGATAGCCCGCTTCGGTCGCACTAGCTTTGAGCGCCGCAGGGAAGATCAGGGGGAGACATTGATGTTCTATCGCGCCGAGCAGGACCACGGCCTGAAGCACAACCCGTTCAAGGCGCTCGTGTCGCCCCGGCCGATCGGCTGGATTTCCACGCGGGACCGGCAGGGCGGCTTCAACCTGGCGCCCTTCAGCTACTTCAACGCCATCACCGACTACCCGCCGACGGTTGTCTTCGGCTGCAACGGCCCGCATCCGGAAGGCGACACCAAGGACACCGCGGCCAACGCCCGCGACACCGGCGAGTTCGTGGTCAACATGGCCACCTGGGAACTGCGCGAACAGATGAACAGGAGCTCCGCCCACGTGCCGCGCAATGTGGACGAGTTCAAGGAAGCGGGGCTCACTGCCGCCGACTGCGAATTGGTCTCGGCGCCGCGGGTCAAGGAAAGCCCGGTCAACCTGGAATGCCGGCTGGTGCAGGTCATCCAGCTCCGCTCCAGCAATCCGAAGATCACCAACAACATGGTCGTCGGCGAGGTGATCGGCATCCACATCGACGAGCGGATCATCAAGGACGGCATGATCGACATGCCGACCTACCGCCCGATCGCCCGGCTCGGCTACATGGACTACACCGTGGTCGAGAAGGTCTTCACCATGGACCGGCCGGACTAGGGGACGTCCCCTTCGGGGTCAATCAGGTCAGAATACTCTGGTGTCATGCCCGCCCCCGTGCGGGCATCCGGGCAGAATATCGACTTGTGGCGAAGCCGCACCGGACCCCCGCACAAGGCGGGGGTAACGAGTTAGGCAGCGCGAACACAATTTGAAACCGGTCAGCTAACGCCTGACCGCCGGCGCCTCGACGGGCAGGCCGTTGCCGCGCCAGGCGAGGTAGAGCTCCAGCGCCAGGTAGGCCTCGGAACCGAGCGGCCGCGGCTCGGCGACGCGCTGGTCGTCGCAGAAGCGGAAGCGCCGGTGCGTCGAGCCCACACCGGACCAGCGCAGCAGATAGGCCGGATAGGCGTTGATCTGGCCCTGACTCAACTGCTCGCCGCGGACCCATTGTCCGGCGCGCTCGTCGTGGCACTGGAAGCAGGCCAGATTCATCTGCCCGCGCCGCTCGCGGTAGAGGGCCTTCCCCCGCTCGAAGAAGGGTTCCGCCGCGCCGTCCACGGCGACGTCGACCGGCCTGCCCGCCGACAGGCTGCGCAGGTAAAGCGCGAGCGACAGCATCGGCTCGGATTCGAGCGGAAGAGGATCTGCCTCCATACGCGCCTGCCGGCAGTCATTGATCTGGCGCTCCAGATTCACTACCCGTCCGTCCCGGACCACGGGATAGCGCGCGGCAACGCCTTCCAGATCAGCCGGCGAATGGCAGTCGGCGCAGGCCCTGTCCGCTGCGCCCGACTTCCGCGCGAAGATCGCCCGCCCCTTCTCCAGCCAGAACAGACCCGGATTGGCGAAGGGATCGGCCTGCATCTCGCGGACCGCAGGCGTCGCCCATTCCAGGCCGGACTTCGGCGGATCGGGCGGCTCCGCCATTGCCATCGGCGCGCCGGTGACCAAGATGCATCCGACCAGAAGGAAAAGACGGGGCCCTTTCATGAGCATAAGCATCGCAAGAATCGACCATGTTGTCCTGAATGTCACCGACATGGACCGGGCCATCGCCTTCTACCGCGAGGTTCTGGGCTGCGAGGTCGAACGCACGGTAGAGCGGATCGGTCTGGTGCAGATGCGCGCCGGCGCCTGCCTGATCGACCTGTTTCCGGCAAAGGCCCCGTCCGAGACGCCGAACATGGATCACTTCTGCGTCCGCGTTGAGCCGTGGAACGTGGACGAAATCATGGCGCACCTTGAGAAGCATGGCGTCGACAAGGGCGAGACGGTCACCCGCTACGGCGCCGAGGGCGACGGCCCGTCGATCTACATCCAGGACCCGGACGGCAACACGGTGGAACTGAAGGGCCCGCCTGTCGGCTGAAGACGATCAGATCACCCGAAGACGCCCGTGACGCCATCCCGGAGCAGCTTGAGCCCGACCAGGAAGACGAAGACGTAGCAGATCAGGTAGAAGGGCCTCTCGGGGATCCGGTGGTGGAGCCAGACCCCGGAGAGCATCGCCAGCGGGCAGATTGGCGCGAGCACCAGGGCGGTCATCAGGTTCTCTTCCGTCAGCAGCCCCAGATAGCCATAGGGCACCAGCTTGGCGTAATTCACCGCCATGAAGAACACGGTGGTGGTGCCGACGAAGACCGTCTTGTTCAGCTTCAGCGGCAGCAGATAGACCTGCAGCGGCGGACCGCCGGCATGGCCGATGAAGCTGGTGAACCCGGACACTGCGGACCAGAAGACGCCCCGCACCGGGTTCTCCGGCCGCGCCTCGTCGCGGCGGCGCCCGCCCAGCCAGTAGTTCAGCGAGAACAGCACCGCGATCGTGCCGATGATCAGGCGGATCATGTGCTCGTCCACCCACCCTGCCAGCGCCGTTCCGATGCCGATGCCGAGCAGCGCGCCGGGCGCCAGATAGAGCATCAGCTTCCGGCTCCAGTCGC
Source organism: Minwuia thermotolerans (assembly GCF_002924445.1). Taxonomy (NCBI): domain Bacteria; kingdom Pseudomonadati; phylum Pseudomonadota; class Alphaproteobacteria; order Minwuiales; family Minwuiaceae; genus Minwuia; species Minwuia thermotolerans. The sequence goes on along the minus strand of NZ_PIGG01000065.1, from coordinate 122,650 downwards.
GGCGGTAGCTCCAGACGCCGAAGATATCCATCAGACACAGGATCGGCAGCATGATCGCCACGGCCTGCAGCGGCGGCACGACAAGCGACAGGGTCGGCACCGCGACGATGCCGATCCCTGCGCCGAACCCGCCCTTGGAAATGCCGGTCAGCATCAGGACCGGCAGCGCCACCGCGTAGAAGACGGGGTCTTCGATCAAAGATGTCGCCCGATCGCCTCGACAGTTGCGGACACGATCTCGTCGGCCTCGGCCCGCGTCAGGCAGAGCGGCGGCGCAAAGCCGATGATGTCGCCCTGGGGCATGGCGCGGGCGACGACGCCGAGTTCGGCCATGGCGCCGACCACGGACGGGCCGACCTTCTTTGCCGGATCGAAGAACCTGCGGGCGCCCGGATCGTCCATCAGTTCGACCGCGGCCAGCATCCCCTCGCCGCGCACTTCGGCGACGTTGGAATGGTTCTTCATGGCGTCGGCAAGGGCCTTCCGGAAATAGCCGCCGACCTCGGCCGCGTTGTCGACCAGCCCAAGCTCGTCCACAAGCTTCAGGTTGGCGATTCCTGCGGCTGCTCCGATCGGATGCGCCGAATAGGTCCAGCCATGACCGATCGGGCCCAGTTCGTCGGTGCCCCGCATCAGTACATCGTAGACGTCCTTCGAGATGATCGATCCCGAAAGCGGCGCATAGGCCGAGGTCAGCCCCTTGGCGATGGTGATGATGTCAGGCGTGATGCCGTAGTGCGCGGAGCCGAACATGGAGCCGAGGCGGCCGAACCCGGTCACCACCTCGTCCGCGATCAGCAGGATGTCGTGCTTCTTCAGCACCGGCTGGATCGCCTCCCAGTAGCCTTCCGGCGGGGGCACGATTCCGCCCGTGCCGAGCACCGGTTCGCCGATGAAGGCGCCGACCGTCTCCGGTCCCTCGGCCTGGATCATCTCCTCCAGCTTCTCGGCGCACCAGGCAGAGAATTCCCGCTCGCTCATGCCCGCGTCGGGACGGCGGAGAAAATACGGCGCCTCGGTATGCAGGATCCGGTCGAGCGGCAGGTCGAACTTCTTGTGGAACAACTCCAGCCCGGTCAGGGAGCCGGTGATCAGCCCGGAGCCGTGATAGCCCCGCCAGCGGCTGATGATCTTCTTCTTCTCCGGCCGGCCGAGCACGTTGTTGTAGTACCAGACCAGCTTGACGTTGGTCTCGTTGGCGTCGGAACCGCCGAGGCCGAAATAGACCGACCGCATGTTCGCCGGCGCGCGTTCCACGATCATGTTGGCCAGCGTGATCGAGGCCTCGGTGCCGTGGCCGACATAGGCGTGGTAGTAGGCCAGTTCCTTCGCCTGGGCGGCGATGGCGTCAGTGATCTCGCTTCGGCCGTAGCCGACGTTCACGCAGTAGAGCCCGGCAAAGGCGTCGAGCAGGCGCTTGCCGTCGCGATCCTCGATGTAGACGCCCTTGCCGCCCGTCACGATGCGGTTCGGCGACTCGCCGCGGGCATGCTGGCCCAGATGGGTGGACGGATGGAAAAAGCTGTCGCGATCCCACTGGTCGAGCTGATCGTTTCTGAGCATGGCTACCTCGCTCTCAGGTGTTGATGACGGATCCCGCACCGGCCGCACGCGCGCGCTTGAGCGCATGGGTGGCGATGGCCGTGTCCTGCGCCCCCGTGCCTGTGAGATCCACGATGGTGACGTCCCGGCCGCTTTCGCGGCCCGTCGCGTCGCCGGCGATGACCGCCCCGAGTTCGGGCGGCGTCTTCCCGCCATCCATGCCGGCGGCGAGCACGGCCTGCCATTCGCCAGCAGTTCCACATTGGCTCAGCCGGTCGGCGACATAGAGATCGGCAGCGGCAATCGCCGTCGGATCGATCTCGTTCTTGCCGTCCTGGTCGGAGCCCATGGCGGTGATGTGCAGCCCCGGATGCAGCCAGTCGGGCCGCACCAGAGGCTCGCGGGAAGGGGTGGTGGTGACGACGAGTTCGCTTCCGCGCACCACTTCTTCGGGACTCGCCGCCGCTTCCGCCGCGACACCGAGAGCCGTTTCGAGATCGCCGGCGCAGGCCAGCGCCCGGTCGCGGTCCCGCGCCCAGACAAGCACCCGCTCGAAGGGCCGCACGAGATGCGCCGCCTGAAGCTGCAGCCGCGCCTGAACGCCGGCGCCGATGACGCCGGCGGTCGTCACCGTCTCCGGCGCCAGATGCCGCGCCGCGACGGCGCCTGCGGCGGCCGTCCTGATGTCGGTCAGATAGCCGTTGTCGAGCAGCAGTGCGTCGACCAGACCGGTCTTCGCGTTGAACAGGATCATCAGCCCGTTGAGGCTGGGCAGGCCAAGCTGCGGATTGTCGAAGAAGCCGGGCGAGACCTTGATCGCGAAGCCGTCAAAGCCGGGAATCCAGGCGGTCTTCACGTCGACTTCGCCGTTCACCATCGGAAGGTCCATCGACAGGATCGGCGGCATCACGACCTCGCCGCCGGCCAGGGCGCGGAAAGCGTCCTCGATCACGTCGACAAGCTCGAGTTCGAGGGCCACGACCCGGCGCAGCTCGGTTTCGGTCAGCACCGCAATCTCAGGCATGGCCGCCGCCTCCCACTTGGACATTCCCGAAGCTCAGTCTCTCGCCGGCGATCACGGCCGAGAACTGGCCCATGTCCACATTGCGCCCGGTGATCAGGAACGCCGCCGGACTCCCGAGATCCAGCTTGCCGGCCAGCAGCGCCGCGTGACCCACGGCCGAGGCGCCCTCCGCCACCAGGCGGTCGCGGGCATAGAGCGCACGCATGCCGTCATAGATCTCCTGCTCGCTCACCAGCACGATGTCGTCGATCAGAGCGCGGCAGAGCGCGAAGGTGAGCCGGTTGTCCAGGCCGATGCCGCCGCCCAGGCTGTCGGCCAGCGAGGGCACCTCCTCCACCTCGACCGGATGCCCGGCGCGGATGCTGTCGTGCATCGCTGCGCCGCGGTCCATGCTGACGCCGACGATCCGGATGTCCGGACGAATCGATTTCGCCGCCAGGGCGACGCCAGCCGCGAGCCCGCCGCCCGAGAGCGGTATCACGATGCAGGCGAGGTCCGGCCGCGCTTCCAGCAGCTCCAGCCCGATGGTGCCCTGCCCCGCCACCACCAGAGGGTCGTCGAACGGCGAGATCCCGATCATGCCCTCGTCGGCGATCAGCCGATCCGCCTCGCGCTGGGCCTCGTCCTGGCTGCGGCCGATGCGCCGCACTTCGGCGCCCAGTTCGGCGATCGCGGCCGCCTTTCCCTCAGGCACCAGATTCGACAGGCAGATGACCGCCCGGATGCCGAGGCGGCGCGCGGCGTAGGCCACGGCGCGGCCGTGGTTGCCCGTAGAGACCGAAACCACGCCGCTCTCGCACGCGGCGGCCACGTGCGCGGCGACCGCGTTGGCCGCGCCACGCAGCTTGAAGGCGCCGGTCGGCTGCAGGATCTCCAGTTTCAGCAGGATCTCCTCTCCGGCCGGCCCGGAGAGCGCGGACGCGACAAGCGGCGTCGCCACGGCGACACCCGACATGCGCTGTCGCGCGGCATAGATATCGCTCAGATTCAACACCGCGTTTTTCCCTTGGGCTGTCCACACGTCATTGACACGGCGCGCGCGTCAATTCAACGCTGGCCGCGCCAACCCTTACGAGCGAGAGACGACATGCCAGACGTGACCCTGCCCTTCGATCGTGCGGAGTATCACGACAGGCTCGCAAGGGTCAGGCGGGCGATGGACGATGCCGGACTGGACGTGCTGTTCACCTGCGATCCCTCCAACATGGCCTGGCTGACGGGCTATGACGGCTGGAGCTTCTACGTCCACCAGGGCGTCATCGTGGGGCCGGAAGGCGAGCCGGTGTTCTGGGGCCGACGCATGGACGCCATGGGCGCGATGCGCACCTGTTACATGGATGCGGCGAACATCGTCGGCTACTCGGACGACTACGTGATGTCGAGCGACTCGCACGCCATGGAGCACCTGGCGGAGACCATCAAGGCGCGCGGCTGGGACGGCCGCCGCATCGGCGTGGAGAAGGAGAACTACTACTATTCCGCCCGCGCCCATGAGGTGCTGGAACGCAATCTGGAAGGCGCGCTGGTCGACGCCACCCTGCTGGTGAACTGGCAGCGCGTGATCAAGTCGCCGACCGAAATCCGCTTCATGCGCCGCGCCGCGCGCATCGTGGAGAACATGCATCGCCATATCCTGGAGATCGTCGAGCCGGGCCGGCGGCGGAACGAGATCGCGGCCGCGATCTACCATACCGGCCTGTGGGGCTCCGAGGACGAGGACGGCCTGTTCGGCGGCGACTATGCGGCCATCGCGCCGCTGATGCCGACGGGCCGGGACGCGACGGCGGCGCATCTGACCTGGGACGACCGGCCATTCGAGGAGGGCGCGGCGACATTCTTCGAGATAGCCGGCTGTTACCGGCGCTATCATGCGCCGCTCTGCCGAACGATCTTCCTAGGCGAGCCGCCCGCCGACATGCGCTTCGCCGAGGAGGCAGTGATCGAGGGGATCGAGGCCGGCATTTCCGCCGCGCGGCCCGGCAACACCGCCGGCGACGTGGCCCGCGCCTTCTACGACGTACTGCAGAAGCGCGGCATCAAGCGCGAGGGCCGCTGCGGCTATCCCATCGGCCTCTCCTACCCGCCCGACTGGGGCGAGCGCACCTTCTCGATCAGGCCGAACGACCAGACGGAGTTGAAGCCCAACATGACCTTCCACCTGATGACGGCGCTGTGGATGGACGAATGGGGCCTGGAGATCACCGAGCCCCTCAGGGTGCGCAGCGAGGGGCCGGCGGAATGTCTGGCCAATTATCCCCGCCAGCTGTTCGTGAAACCATGACCGTTCTCGACCAGACCCGCGAGATCCTGGACCACCTGATCGGCTTCGCGACCGTTTCCGCCGACAGCAATCTGGAACTGATCGCCTATGCCAATGAGCGCCTGGACCGCATCGACGCCCGCACCCACCTGACGCTCAACGCCGAGGGCACCAAGGCGAACCTGTTCGCGACCATCGGCCCGGACGTCGACGGGGGCGTGGTCCTGTCGGGCCATACCGACGTGGTGCCGGTCGAGGATCAGGACTGGTCCAGCGACCCCTTCACCGCGCGATTCCAGGATGACCTGATCTATGGCCGCGGCGCCTGCGACATGAAGGGATTCATCGCCTGCGCGCTGGCGATGGCGGAAAGCTTCGCCGAAGCGGACCTCAAGCGTCCCCTGCATCTGGCGCTGACCTATGACGAGGAAGTCGGCTGCCTGGGCGCGCGGGTGATGCTGGAGGCGCTGAAGGACTCGGGCCGCCGTCCCGCGGCCTGCATCATCGGGGAACCGACCGGCATGCGGGTGATCGAGGGCCACAAGGGCTGCTGCGAGTACAGCACCAGCTTCGACGGGCTGGAGGGTCACGGCTCCCGGCCCGAACTCGGCGTCAACGCCGCCGAGTACGCCGTGCGCTACGCGGCGGAACTGATCGCCGCCGCCGAAGACCTGAAACAGCGGGTTCCCGCCGAGAGCCGCTTCGAACCGCCCTGGTCGACCATCTCGCTGGGCCGGATCCATGGCGGCATCGCCCACAATGTCATTCCCAATCATTGTACGGTGGACTGGGAATTCCGGCCGGTGAACCGCGCCGACGCCGACTATGTCCGTGAACGCATGCGCCGCTATGCCGACGATGTGCTGCTGCCACGAATGCAGGCCATCCACCCGGAGGCGGCGATCCATCATCGCGTCATCGGGGAGGTCGGCAGTCTGGAGCCCATGCCGGGCTCGGAGGCCCTGGCGCTGGCGCGCGCGCTGACCGGCGGAAACTCGTCGGACGTCGTCTCCTTCAACACGGAGGCCGGTCTGTTCCAGGAACTCGGTATACCGACCGTCGTCTGCGGCCCCGGTTTCATCGACCAGGCCCACAAGCCCGACGAGTTCGTCAGCCTGGACCAGCTCTCCCAGTGTCTCGACATGATCGCAGGGCTGAAGGTGCGGCTGGCGGCCTGACCGGGAATTCCCTACACTTCCGGGAAAGCTCTGGGAGGATGCCATGAACGATCAGTCCAACGCGCCGAAGTTCGGCAAGGCGGTGCACGCCACGCCGGAGAGCGCGCCCGAGGTTCCGGGCCGCCGGGCCTTCTTCAGCTACCGCGATCTGGGCGTGACGGAAGCGACGGGCGGCAAGATGCGCGCGCAACTCACCACCGCCGACAAGGGCATGACCGAGTCCACGGGCTGGCACTATCACGAGTGCGAGGCCCAGTTCGTCTATTGCACCAGCGGCTGGGTCGATCTGGAGTTCGAGACCGGCGAGTCCGTCCGGGTCCAGGCCGGCGAGTCGATCTTCATCCCGGGCGGGCTGAAGCACAACGAGTTGCGGACCTCCGACGACTTCCAGATCCTGGAGGTCTCGGTGCCGGCCGACATGGGCACCGTGCCCTGCGAGGATCCGCGGGGCTGAGGCCTGTCGGGCGGGGATCTATTTCCGCCAGACGAGAATCAGTTCCACGTCTCGCGACCGGCCGGCCAGCCGTTGGTCGCCGGCCAGCACGTCGAGTCCGCTCAGGACGATACCGGCCCTGTCGGCGTTGAGGCCCCAGGCGAAGGGAAGGAAGATGTGCTCCGCCGTGACCCACTCCTTCTCGGCGAAGTGGACGCTGCCCAGCGTGGCCAGCGGCACGGCCTTTTCCGCGCATCGCCGGAAGGTCCAGATCATCGCCTCCAGCCGGTCGCCATAGAGCGCCGCGTCCAGCGTCCGGCCCGTGGCGTCCCGGCCGGCCAGTTCGGTGATGAAGGTGCCGACCAGACGATAGCGGATTACGGGTGGATCGCCGACGACCTCGACAACCACCAGATAGGGCAGCAGCCGGGGCACGGCCACCGGATCGAAGGCGTCCCAGGAAGGCAGGCCCGGCCCCTCGCCGCGAAGCGTCAGCCAGTGGTCACGAAGCGCGCGGTTCACATCGCTGAGCAATGGCTGGCCGGTCTCCGGATGCAGTGGATCGCTCATCGTACCTCGAATTGTCGTTCGTCAGGGGGGAGCGCCGACCGCAAACCCGAAGCGGCGCGGCTCTGATGCCAATTCGTAACGACCGGCGCAAGAGTCGGGACGCACATGGCGGCAATGTGGCGGCACTGCCCGCAATTTGACCAACGACCGTCTGTGCGCCGCGAAATTGGGCACCGGAAATCCGCCTGAGCGGCCGGCGAAGCGGACCATTCGCGGAAGTGTCTGAATTTCCGGGCCGAATTGGCCTGGGCTCCCCCGTCACCGCTCTGGCACGGCGATTGCCAATGGAACCGCAATGGGCGGCTAGGGTTCCGGTCCGCGCGTCGCCGCGGGCGACTGGTCCGAGAGCCGCCATCCCGGCCGCGCACAGGCCGGGACACACGGCGGGCCAAAATCCCGGGAGGTTTCAATCGGCGGCTTGTGGTCGGCCGGGAGCCTCTTTCTCCTCGCCGCGCAGGCCGGCCGGCACAGGCGCAGCGAGGAGAACGAACGCATGAAACGCATCATCGCAACCATCGCCGCGACGGCGGTCATCGCCATCGGGCTGGGCGGACCGGCGCAGGCGGAGAAGAAGGACAGCTTCCGCGTCGCCTGGTCGATCTATGTCGGCTGGATGCCGTGGGGGTACATGGAAGACTCCGGCATCATGGACAAATGGGCCGCCAGATACGGCATCGACGTCGAGATCGTGCAGATCAACGACTATATAGAGAGCATCAACCAGTACTCCGCCGGCGCCTTCGACGGGGTCAGCGCGACCAACATGGATACGCTGTCCATTCCCGCCGGCGGCGGCGTCGATACGACGGCGCTGATCGTGGGCGACTTCTCCAACGGCAACGACGCCGTGCTGGTGAAGGGCGATCGCGCCTTCGCGGATCTGAAGGGCGAGCAGGTCAACCTGGTGGAGCTCTCCGTCTCCCACTACCTGCTGGCGCGCGGCCTGGAGAGCGCCGGCATGTCGGAAGCGGACATCGGCATCGTCAACACCTCTGACGCCGACATGGTCGCGGCCTTCGCAACGCCCGGCGTCACCGCCGCGGTGACCTGGAACCCGCTGGTCTTCACCATCATGGAAATGCCGGGCGTCTCCAAGATATACGACAGTGCGGACATCCCCGGCGAGATCATCGACCTGATGGTCGTCAACACCGAGACGCTGGCCGACAACCCGGACTTCGGCAAGGCGCTGGCCGGCGCCTGGTACGAGACCATGAGCCTGATGGCCGCCGACACCGAAGCGGGCAAGGCCGCGCGAACGGCCATGGCGGAGGCGTCCGGCACCGACCTCGCCGGCTATGACGCCCAGCTCGCGACCACGAAGATGTTCTACGATCCGGCGGACGCGGTCGCCTTCACCGAGGACCCGAAGCTGCTCCAGACCATGGATTTCGTGCGCAACTTCCTGTTCGACCACGGCATCCTGGGCGAGGGCGCGCGCTCGGTCGACGACATCGGCATGGCCTTTCCCGGCGGCGCCACGCTCGGCGATACCAACAACATCAAGTTCCGCTTCGATCCGGCCTACATGGTGATGGCCGCCGAAGGGAAGCTGTGACGAACCGCGCGAAGCCTTTTCGAGCCGCCATGCCGGCCGGCCCGACCTTCCCCGGCATGGCGGTTCCGAAGTGCGCTGGATAAACCGCCGCCCCGTCAGGTCGGTCGCGGTGCTGCTCGCCGCCCTGCCCTTCGCGCTCACCCTGCTGGCCTATGTGGTCGGCTCGGAGGTCCGCCGGGCGGAGAACCCGAACGACAAGCTGCTGCCGGCGCCGGCGGAGGTGATCGAGCGCGCCGCCGAACTCGCCACCGAACCGGACCGCCGCAGCGGCGACGTCCTGCTCTGGCGGGACACGGCGGCCAGCCTGCAGCGCCTGGCGGTCGGCGTCGCCATAGCCGCCTCGCTCGGCCTCGGCTTCGGCCTCGCGATCGGTCTGTTCCCGGCGGGCCGCTCCACCCTGGCCTCCTACGTCGCCTTTCTGTCCCTGATACCGCCGCTGGCGCTGCTGCCGATCCTGTTCATCGTCTTCGGCCTGGGCGAGGTCTCGAAAGTCGTGCTGATCGCCGTCGGCATCACCCCCTTCATCATCCGCGACCTGAGTCAGCGCGTGCTGGAGATTCCGACGGAACAACTCGTCAAGGCGCAGACGCTGGGCGGCTCGTCGTGGCAGATCCTGCTGCGCGTCGCCCTGCCCCAGGTGGCGCCCCGGCTGGTGCAGGCGGTCCGGCTCTCGCTGGGGCCGGCCTGGCTCTTCCTGATCGCGGCCGAGGCGATCGCCGCGCAGGACGGCCTCGGCTACCGCATCTTCCTGGTCCGCCGCTATCTCGCGATGGACGTGATCCTGCCCTATGTCTGCTGGATCACGTTTCTCGCCTTCGCCATCGACTGGTCGCTGCGCCGGTTCTCCCGGCGCGCCTTCGGCTGGGCCCATACGGAGGGAGAGAGCCTGTGAGCGCGGTCTCCGTCCGCCGGGTCTTCAAGACCTATGGCCACACACCGATTCTGGAGAACGTCGACCTGGACATCGACGAGGGGCAGTTCTGCGCCATCGTCGGCGCCTCGGGCTGCGGCAAATCCACCTTCCTGCGCATGTTGCTGGCCCAGGAGATGCCGAGCGCCGGCGAGATCCGCATCGACGGACAGCCGCCCGCGCGCGAACCCGGCCCCGACCGCGGCGTCGTCTTCCAGCGCTATTCCGTCTTCCCGCATCTGAGCGTGCGCCGGAACCTGCTGCTGCCGATGGAGTTCGGCGGGAGCCGCCTGCTCGGCCGGCTGTTCGGTCCCCGCCGGCAGGAACTGGAGCGCGAGGCCGACCGGGTGCTGGAGCGTATCGGGCTGGCACACATGGCCGACGCCTGGCCCAGCCAGCTCTCCGGCGGCATGCAGCAGCGTCTCGCCATCGCCCAGGCGCTGGCGCTGAAGCCGAAGGTGCTGCTCCTCGACGAGCCCTTCGGCGCGCTGGACCCGGGCACCCGCAAGTCGATGCACGAATTCCTGCTCGATCTCTGGCGGGAAACCGGCATGACCATCTTCATGGTCAGCCATGACCTGTCCGAGGCTTTCACCCTGGCCAACAGGGTGCTGGTCTTCGACAAGCGCCGCTGGGACCCCCATGATCCGACCGCCTTCGGCGCCACCGTGACCTACGATTTCAAACTGACCGAGAAAGACTGGGAGAAACCCGATGTTCCTGCCTTTGGACCGCCGGACGCGCCGCAACCGGCCGCCGGCTGACGCCGCGACCCGGGAAAGCCGCCGCCGCCACCACCCCGACCTCTCCAAGCTGAGGGGCTGGAAGTCCATGCAGGCCGAGGCCGGCATTCCGGGCGACGAATGGGACAAGGAACGCCGCTGGGCGCTGCGCATGGGGCTCACTGGCGCGGATTCGATCGAGGACAAGTCGATCCCGACCTTCGCCCGCGGGGAACTGCCCCACTACGCCGGCATCAACACCTTCCTGAAGGCGCCCTACACCGAGGACGTGACCGAGGTCGGGAACTACGACGCGACCGTGCTCGGCGCCCCCTTCGACGGCGGCACCACCTACCGCCCCGGCACGCGCTTCGGGCCGCAGGGCATCCGCAAGATCTCGGCGCTGTACACCCCCTACAACTACGAACTGGCCGTCGACCTGCGCGAGCAGATGAGCCTCTGCGACGCCGGCGACATCTTCACCATTCCCGGCAATATCGAGAAGACCTTCGACCAGATCAGCCGCGCCTGCGCCCACGTCTTCTCCACCGGGTCGATGCCGATCATCCTGGGCGGCGACCATTCGATCGGCTTTCCCACCGTGCGCGGCATCGCCGAGTGCACGTCGAAGACCATCGGCATCGTCCACTTCGACCGCCATGCCGACATCCAGGAAAAGGACCTGGACGAACGCATGCATACCACGCCCTGGTTCCACGCCACCAACCTGCCCAACGTGCCGGCGAAGAACCTGGTCCAGGTCGGCATCGGCGGCTGGCAGGTGCCGCGCGAGGCCGTGGCCGTCGCCCGCGAGCGCGAGACCAACATCATCACCATGTCCGACGTGGAGAAGATGGGCATCGACAGGACCGCCGAAATGGCGCTGGAAATGGCCTGGGACGGCGCCGACATGGTCTATCTGTCCTTCGACATCGACTGCATCGACTGCGGCTTCGTGCCCGGCACCGGCTGGCCGGAACCCGGCGGCTTCCTGCCGCGCGAGGCGCTGGGGCTGGTTTCCCGCATCGCGGCAGAGGGGATCTGCGGCATGGAGATCGTGGAGGTCTCGCCGCCCTACGACACCTCCGACATCACCGCGCTGATGGCGACGCGGGTGATCGTCGACGCGCTGGGCTCCATGGTCGCCGCCGGCAAGCTGGGCGCGCACGGCGGCCTGATCGACAAGCCGGTCGAGTTTCCCATGGGCGACTACGATGCCGCCCGCGACGGTGCGCGGTGGACGACCAGCGCGCGGAAAGGCTGAGCCATGGCGCACGATCATCGCGGCCACGGCCATCACCACCATCACGGGCCCGGCCACAATCACGATCACGCCGCGCCGACCCACCTGCATTCCCACATGGAGGGTGAGGACCGGGCCGACGAGATCGCCATGCTGGCCGGGCAGTTCCTCGAGGGTTTCCGCGAAGCCTCCGACAAGGCCAGCTATCTGCGCCTCGCCGGGGTGCCCCTGGAAATCGGCAGCGAGAGCGGCGGCAAACCGCTCCGGCTGGTCGACGTAACCGTGGAATCGGCCTGGCAGGTCGGCGCGGCCTCGCCGGGCTTCGGCGGCGGCGATCTGGTCTACATGCCCTTTCCGGGGCAGATGATCCGGGAGCGGGTCAACTGTCGCCTGACCTATGTCTCGCTGACCGAGCGACGCGACGTCGACCTGCGCCGCTTCCTGGCGGAGAAGGTCCGGGATTAGGGAATGAGGACCGCCGCGCCGTTGATGCGGCCCTCGCGCAGGTCGTCCAGGGCCCGGTTGGCGTCCGCCAGCGGATACTCGGTGACGTGCGTCGCGATCGGCACTTCCGCCGCCAGACGCATGAATTCCTCTCCGTCGGCGCGGGTCAGGTTGGCGACCGAGCGCACCACCCGCTCGCCCCAGAGGATCCTGTAGGGAAAGGCCGGGATGTCGCTCATGTGGATGCCGGCGCAGACCACCGTGCCGCCCTTGCGCACCGCCCTGAGCGCCGCCGGCACCAGTGGCCCGACGGGCGCGAAGATGATCGCCGCGTCCAGCGGCTCGGCAGGGCTCTCGTCGGAACCCCCGGCCCAGGCGCAGCCGAGACTCCTGGCGAATTCCTGCGCCGCCGCGTCGCCTTCGCGGGTAAAGGCGTGCACCTCCACGCCCTTCGCGACCGCCACCTGGGCGATGATGTGGGCGGCGGCGCCGAAGCCGTACATGCCGAGCCGCTTGGCTTCCCGGACCATGGCCCAGGAACGGTAGCCGATCAGCCCGGCGCAGAGCAGCGGCGCGGCTTCGGCATCGCCGTAGCGGTCCGGCAGCGGGAACACGTAGCGAGCGTCGGCGACGCAGTATTCAGCATAGCCGCCCTGGATGGTGTAGCCGGTAAACCCCGGCGCGTCGCAGAGGTTCTCGAGACCCTCGCCGCAGTAGAAGCAGGTCCCGCAGCTATGGCCGAGCCATGGCACGCCGACACGGTCACCCTTTGCCAGATCCGACACACCGGAACCCAGCGCATCGACGGTTCCGACGATCTCGTGGCCGGGAATGACGCCCTGCGGCACGTCCGGCAGGTCCCCGTCCACGACATGCAGGTCCGTGCGGCAGACCCCGCAGGCGGCAATCTTCACCCGCACCTGACCTGGCCCGGGCTCGGGCAGCGGAACCCGGCTCGCGTCCAGAGCCGCACCGGTGCGTGGCAGCGTCATCGCAGTCATATCGGACATGGTATTCCCCGTCACGGTTCCTACCGGACCATCATCTGCCCCAGTGCACGCGAATCAAGCGACGTGTCGCTCAGCCGGCGAGGCGGTCGGACTCCGCGGCGCCGAGACCGCCGCGGCTGACGACGAAGTCGCGGATCGCCTCGACGCCCTCGCCGAAGCGGATGCGGGCGAAGACGAAGGGCCGTTCGCCGCGCTGCGCCTTCGCGTCCCTGTCCATGCGCCCGAGATCGGCGCCCACCAGCTCGGCCAGATCGGTCTTGTTGATGATCAGCATGTCGGAGCGGGTGATGCCCGGCCCGCCCTTGGCCGGGATCTTGTCGCCCGCCGAGACGTCGATGACATAGAGCGTGATGTCGGCAAGCTCCGGGCTGAAGGTCGCCGCCAGGTTGTCGCCGCCCGACTCGATCAGGATGACGTCCAGATCGGGAAACCGCTCCGTCATTTCGGCCACGGCGGCGAGGTTGATGGAGGCGTCCTCGCGGATCGCCGTGTGCGGGCAGCCGCCGGTCTCGACGCCCATGATCCGCTCGGGCGGCAGGGCGCCGGTGCGGGTCAGGATCTCGGCGTCCTCCTTCGTGTAGATGTCGTTGGTGATCGCGGCCACGGAGTAGTTCCGGGTCAGCGCCTTGGAGAGCTGCTCCATCAGGGCGGTCTTGCCGGAACCGACGGGACCGCCGATGCCGACGCGGAGAGGACCGTTGGGGGACTGGCTCATGAGCGGAACAACCTCGTTCTCTGGGTTTCGTGCTGCATGGATTTCAGGTCCGCGACGAAACCGGCGCTGGCGACGCTGGCGAGCGGCGTGGCCAGCGCGGCTCCCGCGACCTTCGGCAGAAGCGGCTCCACGGCGCGCGTCAGGCGCAGGCCGTCGGTCTGGCCCAGCGGCACCAGGCGCACCACCGCCGAGATCAGATTGCCGGCATAGGCATGCAGATAGGCCACCGCCGCCTCGGTCAGAGGCAGTTCATGGCCTGCCGCGGTGACGCCGACGGCCACGGGATAGGCCACGGGCCCGTCATGGACGCGCGCCAGCATTTCCAGCGCCGGCGTCGGCCAGGCGGCATCCACCGCCTTGAGGAAGGCGCGCCCCTGGGACTCGGTCTCCAGCGCCAGCTCCGAGGTGGCCGAGAGCGCCGCGGCGGTCTCCGCGGTTTCCGCCAGCAGCGACTCGTCGCCGTTCGTCACCGCCCGCCAGGCGTGGGCCAGCAGCGTGGCGTCGGTTCGTCCCGCGCCTCGCGTGACAAGATCGACGATCCACTCCTCCGCGCTCCGGCGGTCGCGGATCAGATTGTCCTCGACGGCGGCCTCCAGCCCGTGGCTGTAGGTATAGGCCCCGACGGGAAAAGCCGGGGAAAGCCAGCTCATCAGGCGAAGCAGGTTGATATCGGACGGCATCTCAATGACCTCCATGACTGGAACGCGGGGCATGGCCATGATCGTGCGCGTGGACTGGGCCGTGGCCATAGGCCCCGCCCTCGGGTTCGAACGGCGCGGTGACATGCGCCACCTCGCCGCCAAGCCCTTCTACCATCGCCTCGATGACATGATCGTGGCGGATGCGCAGCTTTTCCCCCTTCAGTTCCGTCGGCAGGTGGCGGTTGCCCAGATGCCAGGCGATGCGGACCAGGTGCGCCGCGTCGCGGGCCGTGATCTCGGCCAGGCGCTCCGGCGCGGCGGCGACCGCGACGATGCGACCGTCCGTGAGCCGGAGCCCGTCGCCCTCCTTCAGGGCCGGCACCTCGGCGAGATCGAGCAGAAAGGCCAGCCCTCCCTCGCCAGCGATCGACAGCCGCCGGCGCCGCCGGTCCTCCAGATCGAGGACGACGCGGTCCGCGGCAGCGGCCGGCTCGAACGATCCGGCAGGAATGGTCTCGTGGCATTTCAGCATGGCTTCGCTCCGGGACGGCGCCCCGGGCGAAAACCCGGGGCCCATGCCTGAGAACTGCAGCCTTTCCCATGCCCCCGGAAACGCTCCGGTATGGGTCCTCGGATCAAGTCCGGGGACGCCCCCGTACTGAATGCGGCACCCCCCATCAGAACAGGAAGTACCGCTGGGCCATGGCGAGCTCGGCGGCGGGCTCGCAGGTCAGCAGCTCCCCGTTGGCGCGGACCTCGTAGGTCTCCGGATGGACGTCGATCTCCGGCGTCATGTCGTTGAGCACCATCGATTTCTTGCCGATTCCGCCGCGCACGTTCTCTACCGCCAGCACGCGCTTGGCCAGCCCCAGGCTCCCGCCGATGCCGGCGTCCAGCGCCGCCTTCGAGACGAATGTCACCGAGGATTCGGTCAGCGAACGGCCGTAGGACCCGAACATCGGGCGGTAGTGCACCGGCTGCGGCGTCGGGATGGAGGCGTTGGGGTCGCCCATCTGCGCCGCGGCGATGGTGCCGGACTTCAGGATGAGGTCCGGCTTGACGCCGAAGAAGGCCGGCGACCAGAGCACCAGGTCGGCCAGCTTGCCCGGCTCGACCGAGCCGATATGGGCCGACATGCCGTGCGCGACCGCCGGGTTGATCGTGTACTTCGCGATGTAGCGGCGGACGCGGAAATTGTCGTTGTCGCCCCGCTCCTCGGGCAACGGCCCGCGCTGGCGCTTCATCTTGTCGGCGGTCTGCCAGGTGCGGATGATGACCTCGCCGACCCGGCCCATGGCCTGGCTGTCGGAGGCGATGATCGAGAACGCGCCCATGTCGTGCAGGATATCTTCGGCGGCGATGGTCTCGCGGCGGATGCGGCTTTCGGCGAAAGCCACGTCCTCGGGGATGTTCGGGTCCAGATGATGGCAGACCATCAGCATGTCGAGATGCTCGTCGATGGTGTTCACTGTGAAGGGCCGCGTCGGGTTGGTCGACGAGGGGATGACATTGGCCTCGCCGCAGACCTTGATGATGTCCGGCGCATGACCGCCGCCCGCGCCTTCGGTGTGGAAGGCGTGGATGGTGCGGCCCTTGAAGGCGGCGACCGTGTTCTCGACGAAGCCGGACTCGTTGAGCGTGTCGGTGTGGATCATCACCTGCACGTCCATCTCGTCGGCGACCGAGAGACAGCAGTCGATGGCCGCGGGCGTCGTGCCCCAGTCCTCGTGCAGCTTCAGCGACGAGGCGCCGGCCAGCACCATCTCCTGCAGGGCCTTCGGCGTGGACGCGTTGCCCTTGCCGGAAAGCGCAAGGTTCATGGGGAAGGCATCGAAGGCCTGCAGCATGCGCCCGATGTGCCAGGCGCCGGGCGTGCAGGTCGTGGCGTTGGTGCCGGTCGCGGGACCGGTGCCGCCGCCCAGCATGGTGGTCACGCCGCTCATCAGCGCCTCCTCGATCTGCTGGGGACAGATGAAGTGGATGTGCGCATCGAAGCCGCCGGCGGTGAGGATCTTCCCCTCGCCGGCGATGGCCTCCGTGCCCGGGCCGATGACGATGTCGACGCCGGGCTGGGTGTCCGGGTTGCCGGCCTTGCCGATGCCGGCGATGCGGCCGTCGCGGATGCCCACATCGGCCTTGATGATGCCGGTGTGGTCGATGATCAGAGCGTTGGTGATCACGGTATCGACGGCGCCATCGGCGCGGCTGACCTGGGACTGGCCCATGCCGTCGCGGATCACCTTGCCGCCGCCGAACTTCACCTCCTCTCCGTAGATCGTGCGGTCTTCCTCGACCTCCACGATCAGCTGCGTGTCGGCCAGGCGCACCCTGTCGCCGACCGTGGGGCCGAACATGTCGGCATAGGCTTCGCGTCCGATGCGATAGGCCATCAGTCCAGCCCTCCCATGATCTTCTGGTTGAAGCCGTAGACGAAGCGCCTGCCGCCGTAAGGCACCAGCGTCACGTCACGGCTCTGACCCGGCTCGAAGCGCACGGCCGAACCCGCCGGGATGTCGAGGCGCATGCCGCGCGCCTTGTCGCGGTCGAAGTCCAGCGCCGGATTGGTTTCGTGGAAATGGTAGTGGCTGCCGACCTGGACCGGCCGATCCCCGGTATTGGCGACGGTGATGGTGACCGTTTCGGCGCCGGCGTTGAGCTCGATCTCGCCCGGCTTGATGAAGTATTCGCCCGGAATCATGTGGTTCTCCTAGCGGATCGGCTGGTGGACGGTGACCAGCTTGGTCCCGTCGGGGAAGGTCGCCTCGACCTGGACGTCGTGGATCATCTCGGCCACCCCGTCCATGACCTGGTCGCGGCCGATCACCTTCGCGCCCTCGCTCATCAGATCGGCGACGGGCCGGCCGTCGCGCGCGCCCTCGACCACGAAGTCGGTGATCAGCGCGATCGCCTCCGGATGGTTGAGCCTGACGCCGCGCTCCAGCCGCCGTCTGGCCACGACGGCCGCCATGGCGACCAGCAGCTTGTCCTTCTCCCTGGGCGTGAGATTCATGCCCGTTCCCTCCCTCTCGTCATATTCTGAAGACCCGCGGCAGCCGCGCGGGCTGCCCCGTGACCACGCGGCGGAGCGCCGGTATCAGCGCCGCCAGCCGCAAACGCAGCGCATCGCCATCGGGCGCGGTCACACGGCCGACCACCAGCGGCCCCCGGCGGCTTGCGCCGCCGTCGGCGCCGACCCCTTCGCGGATGGCGGCGAGCACGGCGTCCGGCCCGCTCGCCTGTGCGATCACGGTGGCATAGGCGCCTGCGCCCGCGAGCACCGCCGGACGCGCGATCTGCGCGGCCAGATCGTCCTCCAGCCGGAACGCGTCCAGCCAGACCAGCCGCCCGCCGACCCGCACCGACCAACGGTCGGCGATCATGCCGGTGCGTATCGTCTCGCCCATGGCCTTGCGGCCGAGCACGACGCTCTCGACCGCCAGGAAGCGCGAGTGGGGATCCAGGTCGACCTCTGTCTCGCGGCGGAACCGGCCGGCATCGAACAGGATCGTCTCCTGCGGCAGCCACTCGGCCGCAGCCCCGGCGCCCGCGGTCAGGCGGTTGCGGATCAGCGCCGCGCCGCCGGAACTGCGGTAGATGCGCTCGGCCGCCTGGGTCGAGAAGCAGGCCTGCGCCCCTGCGCCCCATTCCACCGTGGTTTCCACATCGTCGCCGCCGGTCAGGCCGCCGGCGGTGTTGATCAGGATCGCCGTCAGCGGATCGCCGTCATAGGATCGCGGCAGGCGGGCCTTCATGCAGCCCTGCTGATGGAGATCGGCCAGCGCCGTCCGCGTGCCCACCCCCAGGAAGGCGATGCGGACGGCGCCGACCGATCGCGGCGGCCCCGGACTGCCTGCCTTCGAATTCGGGACCGCCGATTCAGACCGTGAGATGGCGGCGAACATCGTCCTCGTCCATCTCGTCGGCCTTGCCTGAAAGCACGATCTCGCCGCGGTCCATGACGTAGAACCGGTCAGCCAGATCGCGCGCGAAATCGAAATACTGCTCCACCAGAAGGATCGCCATGTCGCCCCGGTCGCGGAGCAGTTCGATGACCCGGCCGATGTCCTGGATGATCGACGGCTGGATGCCTTCGGTGGGTTCGTCGAGCAGCAGGACGCGCGGCCGCGTGACCAACGCCCTGGCGATGGCGAGCTGCTGCTGCTGGCCGCCGGAGAGGTCGCCGCCGCGCCGGCCCAGCATGTCCTTCAGTACCGGGAACAGTTCGAACAGGTCCTCCGGCACGTGACGCTCGGCGCGCGGCAGGCAGGCGTAACCCGTCTCGAGGTTCTCGCGCACCGTGAGCAGCGGGAAGATCTCGCGCCCCTGGGGCACGAACGCGATGCCGCGCCGCGCCCGCTCGAACGGCTTCATGGCGTTGACCGGGTTCCCGTCAAGACGGATCTCGCCCGAAGAGACCGGATGCTGCCCGACAATGGCGCGCAGCGTCGAGGTCTTGCCCACGCCGTTGCGGCCCATCAGACAGGTCACGGTGCCCGGCGCCACGTCCAGGGAGACGCCCCACAGCGCCTGCGAGGCGCCATAGGAGAGGTTGATATCGGAAACGTTCAGCATCCCCTCACCTCCCCAGATAGACTTCGACGACGCGCTCGTTGGCGCTGACGGTGTCGAGGGAACCCTCGGCCAGGACCGAGCCCTCGTGCAGCACCGTGACCCTGACGCCCAGATCGCGCACGAAGGTCATGTCGTGCTCGACCACCACGACCGAATGCGTCTTCGCGATGTCCTTCAGCAGGATCGCCGTCTCCGCCGTTTCGTCGTCGGTCATGCCGGCCGCCGGCTCGTCGACCAGCAACAGCTTCGGATCCTGCGCCAGCAGCATGCCGATCTCCAGCCACTGCTTCTGGCCGTGGCTCAACGAGCCCGCCAGACGGTCCCTGTGGTCGCCGAGACGCGTGATCGCCAGTATCTCGTCGATGCGCTGGTCTGCCTCCTTCGAACGCCGCCACAGCAGGGTCGCGAGGACCGAGCGGTCGGCCTTCAGCGCCAGCTCCAGATTGTCGAACACCGTCTGGGTTTCGAAGACCGTCGGCTTCTGGAATTTCCGCCCGATGCCGAGTTCGGCGATCGACGCCTCATCGTGTTTCGTCAGGTCGACGCTGCCTTCGAAGAAGACCTCGCCCTTGTCGGGGCGGGTCTTGCCGGTGATGACGTCCATCATGGTCGTCTTGCCGGCGCCGTTGGGGCCGATGATGGCCCGCATCTCGCCCCTGCCCATGACGAGCGAGAGATCGTTCAACGCCTTGAATCCGTCGAAGGAAACGCTGACGCCGTCGAGATAGAGAATGCTGTCGGTCAGTTGCTGCGCCATGGTTCCTACTCCGCCGGGGCCGGGCCGAGAGCCGGCTTGCCCGGATCCCTGCGTCCCGTCCGCCGCTCCCACAGCGCCCGCGCCGCGCCGACCAGGCCCTTCGGCAGGAACAGCGTGGCGCCGATGAACAGTCCGCCCAGGGCGAACAGCCAGACATCGGGCAATGTGCCCGTGAAATAGGTCTTGGCGTAGTTCACCAGGATGGCTCCGATCACCGCGCCGTAGAGCGTGCCCCGGCCGCCGACGGCGACCCAGACCACGATCTCGATGGAGACCGCGGGCGCGAACTCGCTGGGATTGATGATGCCGACCTGCGGCACGTAGAGTGCGCCGGCGACGCCGGCCATGCAGGCCGAGAGCGTGAAGACGGCCAGCTTGTAACGGTCCACCCGGTAGCCCAGGAAGCGCGTCCGCGCCTCGGCGTCGCGCACCGCAGCGATGACCTTGCCGTATTTCGACCGCGTCACCGACTTGCAGATCAGGAAGCCGAGCGCCAGGGCCGCGGCCGAGGCGAACAGAAGCCCCACGCGCGTCGCGTCGGACTGCAGATCGAATCCCAGGATGTCCTTGAAGTCGGTCAGGCCGTTGTTGCCGCCGAAGCCCATGTTGTTGCGGAAGAAGGCGAGCATCAGCGCGAAGGTCATGGCCTGGGTGATGATCGAGAGATACACGCCCGTCACCCGGCTGCGGAAGGCGAACCAGCCGAAGACGAAAGCCAGCGCGCCGGGCACCAGGACCACCATGGCCATGGCGAACCAGAACATGTCGAAGCCGTACCAGTACCAGGGCAGCCCATCGTAGTTCAGGAAGACCATGAAGTCCGGCAGGTCGGGATTGCCGTAGACTCCCCGGTCGCCGATCTGGCGCATCAGATGCATTCCCATGGCGTAACCGCCGAGGGCGAAGAACGCCCCGTGGCCCAGGCTGAGAATGCCGCAATAGCCCCAGATCAGGTCCACCGACAGGGCCAGCAGGGCATAGGTCAGGTATTTGCCCACCAGGCTGACCATGTAGGTCGGCGCGTGCAGCGGCGAGGACGCGGGCAGCAGTTGGTTCGACAGACCGAGGAGCAGGATCACGCCCAGCAGGATGCCGAGGAAGATCATCCCGCCGCGGTCAAAGGCGCGAAAGACGAAGCCCTTCATGATCATGACTCCACCGCGCGGCCCTTGAGCGCGAACAGGCCGCGCGGCCGCTTCTGGATGAACAGGATGATGAAGACCAGGATCAGGATCTTGGCCAGCACCGCGCCGGCGAAGGGCTCGAGGAACTTGTTGGCGATGCCCAGCGTCAGGGCGCCGACCAGTGTCCCCCACAGATTGCCGACGCCGCCGAAGACCACGACCATGAAGCTGTCGACGATGTAGGATTGTCCCAGGTTGGGACTGACATTGTCGATCTGGCTCAACGCCACGCCGGCGATGCCGGCGATGCCGGACCCCAGTCCGAAGGTCATGGCGTCGACCCAGTCGGTGCGGATGCCCATGGCGCCGGCCATGCGGCGGTTCTGCGTCACCGCGCGCATCTGCAGGCCCAGCGGCGTCCCGCGCAGCACCAGCATCAGCGCTGCCAGCACCACGAAGGCGAAGCAGATGATCCAGATGCGGTTGTAGGTCATCGTCATGGCGCCGATCTCGACCGCGCCGGACATGAAGGACGGATTGCCGACTTCCTGATTTGTGGGGCCGAAGATGGTCCGGACCGCCTGCTGCAGCACCAGGCTGACGCCCCAGGTGGCCAGAAGGGTCTCCAGCGGCCGGCCGTAGAGATAGCGGATGATGCCGCGTTCGATGGCGACGCCCACGGCGCCGGAGACGAGGAAGGCGAGCGGAATGGCGAGCGCCAGGCTGCCGTCGAACAGCCCCGGCGCATGATTGCGGATGACTTCCTGGACGACGAATGTCGTATAGGCGCCCAGCATCACCATCTCGCCATGGGCCATGTTGATCACGCCCATGACGCCGAAGGTGATGGCCAGACCGATGGCCGCCATCAACAGCACCGAACCCAGGCTGATGCCGTAGTAGATGTTCTGCGCCGTCGCCCAGAGCGCCAGCCGGTCCTTGATATCGCCGATCGCGGCGACGGCCGCCTGACGCAGTTCCGGCGGCGCGTCGGCCGGAAGCCGCTTGAGCATCGACATCACGTCGCGGCCGCCCTTCTCGGCGAGAATGCGCACAGCCTCGACCTTGGTCGCCGTGTCGAGGTCGGAACGAAGCACCGAAGCGGCGCGGGCCTGCATCATCGCCTCGAGTATGGCCTCGTCACGCTCGTTGGCGATCGCCTGGTCCAGACTGGCGATCGCCTCCGGATCGGGACTGCCGAACAGCGACGCCGCGGCGGCGCGGCGAACCTTCGGGTCCTTGGCCAGCAGCGTCAGCGCGCCAAGCGCGCTGTCGATGGCGCGCCGCAGGTTGTTGTTGACGCCGATGCGGCGGGCGTCGCGGCTACCGACATTCTCGACGAATTCGCCGGTGATCGGATCCAGCAGATCGCGGCCGCTTTCGGCCTTGCGGGCGATGAAGACCTTGCCGTCGGACTTGCGGGAATAGAGATCGCCGTCGCGGAAGGCGGTGAGCGCGCCGGCGGCCCGGGCGTCGCCGGTGGCGGCGATCTTCGCGACGATCGCCTCCTTCTCGGCGTAGTCGTCGGTGTTCAGTTGTTCGATCAGCCCTGTCAGGTCGTCCGCGCGCGCCTCGATCGCTGGCAGGCAGAGGCAGAGAGCGAACAGCAGGGCGAGAAAGCGGGCCATCATCAGCCGATCTCGCTTCGTTGTCTGGGGGTCTGGAACTCGTCTCGGTCGGTCGGGGACCGGCGGCGGCCGTCGCTCGGGGAGCGCAGGCCGCCGCCTGCCCGTTCGTCACGCCGCCATGAAGGCGGCGCCTCTCAGGTCAGGAACCCGAGCCGTATTTCGGCTTCTCGCAGCCGCCGCAGACCCAGGGATAGGTCCAGTTGGCGGTCAGCTTGGAGCTCTCCGGGATGAAGTCCGACCAGGCATCGCCCTTGACCACGCCTTCGGTCGACCAGACGGTCTGGAACTGGCCGTCATCCTGGATCTCGCCGATCAGCACCGGCTTCGACAGGTGATGATTGGTGTTCATCACCGCGACGCCGCCGGTGAGGTTCGGAACCTCCTGGCCGTACATGGCCTGGCGCACCGCATCGACGTCGGTGGTGCCGGCCTGCTGGACGGCCTGCACCCACATCTGGAAGCCGATGTAGTGGGCTTCCATCGGATCGTTGGTGACGCGGTCCTCGTTGCCGATGAAGGCGTGCCACTTGCCGATGAAGCTGTCGTTCTGCGGCGTGTCGACGCTCATGAAGTAATTCCAGGCGGCCAGGTGACCGACCAGCGGGCCGGTGTCGATGCCCGCCAGCTCTTCCTCGCCGACCGAGAAGGCGACGACCGGGATGTCCTGGGCGGCGATGCCCTGGTTGCCGAGCTCCTTGTAGAACGGCACGTTGGCGTCGCCGTTGATGGTGGAGACCACGGCGGTCTTCTTGCCCGCGGAACCGAAGTTCTTGATGTCCGCCACGATCGTCTGCCAGTCGGCGTGACCGAACGGCGTGTAGTTGATCATGATGTCCTCGGGCGCAACGCCCCTGGCCTTGAGGAAGGCCTCGAGGATCTTGTTGGTCGTGCGCGGATAGACATAGTCGGTGCCGGCCAGAACCCAGCGCTCGACGCCTTCCACGTTCATCAGGTACTCGACCGCCGGGATCGCCTGCTGGTTCGGCGCGGCGCCGGTGTAGAACACGTTCTTCGAGCTCTCCTCGCCCTCATACTGGACGGGGTAGAACAGCAGGCTGTTCAGTTCCTCGAAGACCGGCAGCACGGACTTGCGCGACACGCTGGTCCAGCAGCCGAAGACCACGTTGGCCTTCTCGACCTCGATCAGCTCGCGCGCCTTCTCGGCGAACAGCGGCCAGTTGGAGGCCGGGTCGACAACGACCGCCTCGAGCTGCTTGCCGAGCAGGCCGCCCTTCTTGTTCTGGTCCTCGATCAGCATCAGCATGACGTCCTTAAGGGTCGTCTCGCTGATGGCCATGGTGCCGGACAGCGAATGCAGCACGCCGACCTTGATCGTCTCCTCAGCCTGGGCCGCGCCTGATACCAGGCCAAGCGCCATTGCGCTCGCGGCTGCCAGGGCTTTCACCCTCCCAAATTTCAACATCGTCGAATCCACCTCCTGTGAGCGATTGGGCTAACGCTCTCCCTAGTCCAAGAGATGTGCCAGTCGTTGTTGCGCTCGCGAAGGCGAGATTAGTGATTTATTTACAATATGTTAGACGAATATGACTGAAAATCGGGCATCGCTGTAACTCGCCTTTATTTTGGGCATGACGACAGGACGTCGCCCAAAATTCATGCATACTCGCTGCCCGCACACGAATGAACCAGCAGGGATCAGGGGCCGGCCCCGATCGCCTTGTCGATGATCGCGGCGGCGTCCTCCGCGTCGACCCAGCCATGGACCTTGACCCACTTGCGCGGCTCCAGATCCTTGTAGTGCTCGAAGAAGTGACGGATCTGGTCGAGAAGAAGCTGCGGCAGGTCGCTGTAGGACGACACGCCGGCGTAATACGGATGCAGTTCGTTGACGGGCACGGACAGGATCTTCTCGTCCATGCCGGCCTCGTCCTCCAGCACCAGCGCGCCGACGGGCCGCGCGCGCACCACCGCGCCGGGAATCACCGCCGGCCGGCCCGCGACCATGATATCCAGCGGGTCGCCGTCATCGGCCAGCGTATGCGGGATGAAGCCGTAATTGCACGGGTAGTACATCGCCGTGTGCAGGAAGCGGTCGACGAACAGCGCGCCGGACTTCTTGTCCACCTCGTACTTCACCGGTTCGCCGCCGATGGGGATTTCGATGATGACGTTGACGTCCCAGGGCGGGTTCCGCCCGATCTCGATCTCGTTCACGTTCATCGCTGGATCGCCGCTCCCTTGCCGGTTCGATGGGCCCTGAAACCAGAGGTCGGGCCTGAGGCCGCGAAAGCAAGGGCGGGCTCAACCGCCGGCGACCGGATCCTCGCCCACCACGAACTGAACCCGGTCGGCGGCGAACAGCGCAACGCCGTATTCGACCGGCGCGCCGTCGGCGTCGACGTTGACGCTTTCGGTGCGCAGCAGCGGGCGGCTGCGCGGCAGCTCCAGCGTCTCGGCCTCGGCAGCCGTCGGCAACACCGCCTGAATCCGGGTCACTGCCCGGCGGTAATCGCCCAGCCCGCACTCGGCGAGCGCGCGGGAGACCGACAGCGTCGCCTCGAAGCGCTGCGCGATGTCGGGAAAGCGCGCCGCCGGGAAACTGTGGGTCGTCAGGCTGAGCGGCCGGCCGTCGACCAACGAGACCGTCCGGATCGCCCACAGCCGGGCGCCGCGGCGCAACCCGAGCGCGGCTGCGGCGGCGGTGTCGGCGGCGACCTTCCCGGCCGATAGCAGGCGCCTTGAGCGCTCGGCCTCGGGCCCGGACAGACTCTCGGAGAACCGCGTCCGCGGACCCACGGCATAGTCGCGCACGTGCTCGCGCACGAAGCTGCCCCGCCCCTGCTCGGAGCGGATCAGGCCCGCATCGTCCAGCGCCGCCAGAGCGCGGCGCACGGTGTGACGGTTCACCCCCGCGCCGCGCGAAAGCGCAGCCTCGGTCGGCAGACGTTCGCCCGGCTTCAGACCGCCTCCCTGGATGCGGACGGCGATCTGCTCGGCGATCTGCGCCCAGACGGGGGAAGCCCCGCCGCGTTCGATCTCGAATGTCATCAAGACGTCGTCGAATCCCTGTTGAACTGCATCGTGCAGATTGGTAGATATTCGATAGTTGTCTAGACATCTAGACAAATCTTCAGATTGTTCGGTTTTCGGGACGGCGCGATGACGGACTCCGCGGAACTCACATCAGGACAGCGGGACCGGCGGCGCTGGATGGGCGTACTGGCGAAGGCCGACCCGGCGCATCTGGCGGAACTCTGGCAGGCGGCCACGCGCGCCGGCGAACCGGCGCATGAGACGGTGCGCGCGCCGGAGATCGGCATGGTGATGACCCGCGGCCGGGCCGGCGGATCCGGCCAGGCGTTCAACCTGGGCGAGATGACCGTCACGCGCTGCGCCGTACGGCTGGCGGACGGCGCGGTCGGCCAGTCCTGGGTCGCGGGCCGGAGCAAGGAGCACGCGCGTCTCGCCGCGCTCTGCGACGGGCTGATGCAGGGCGATGCCGCGGCGAAGATCGAAGCGGCCATCGTCGCGCCGCTGGAGCGGGCCGAGGCCGAACGCCGGCGGCTGCAGGCCCGCAAGGCGGCGGCGACAAGGGTCGAGTTCTTCACCATGGTGCGCGGAGAGGACGAATGAGCCTTCAGGGCGAACTCCATGCCGGCCTCGCCGATCCGGTCTTCGATTCCCAACGGGTCTTCCGCGCGGTTCTCGATGCGCTGGCGCGTCCCGGCCGGATCGTCGACCTGCCCGGGACATGCGCCGCAGTCGGCGGACTTGCCGCGGAGCCGCTGGCGATCCTGCTGTCGCTGGCGGACAACACCACGGCGGTCTGGCTGCCCGAGAGCCTGCGCGGCGACACGCTGACGCGCCACCTCGCCTTTCACGCGGGCATCGCGCTCACCACGGAACCGGCGAAGGCCGCATTCGCCGTGATCGACGGCGCGGTGGACGCAGCCTTCATCGACCGCTTCGCGATCGGCGCGCCGGACTATCCCGACCGTTCGACGACGCTGATCCTGCCCTGCGCCGACCTGACGGACGACGCCGGCTGGAGCCTTGCCGGGCCCGGTATCGAGACCACGGCGCGCCTCGGCATCGAGCCCGCGCACCCGGCGCTGGAGACGGCGATCCGCCGCAACGCGGCGCTGTTCCCGCTGGGCCTCGACGCGGTCTTCACCGCGCCCGGCCGTATCGCCGCCATCCCCCGTTCCACCCGGCTGGAGGAGTGATCGCATGTATGTCGCCGTCAAGGGTGGCGAGAAGGCCATCGAGAACGCGCACGACTGGCTGGACGAGGAGCGCCGCGGCGACCGGGAATTGCCGCGCATCACGCCGGAACAGATCGACCAGCAGCTCCGTCTCGCCGTCGACCGCGTGATGACCGAGGGCTCGCTCCACGACCGGAAGCTGGCCGCGCTCGCCATCCGCCAGGCCCGGGGCGACCAGATCGAGGCGATCTTCCTGTTGCGGGCCTATCGCACCACCCTGCCCCGCTTCGGCGAGGCCGAGCCGATCGATACCGCGGCGATGCAGGTCAAGCGGCGCATCTCGTCGACCTTCAAGGACCTGCCGGGCGGTCAGGTGCTGGGGCCGACCTTCGACTACACTCACCGCCTGATCGACGTGGACGACGACGGCGAGAGCGCAGTCGCCGCCGAGGCCGAAGCCGAGGAAGCCGCCGCGCCCCGCGTGGTCAACCTGCTGGACCGCGAGGGGCTGATCGAGGCCGAGAAGCCGGCCGGCGCAGAGACCGAACCCGCCGACATCACGCGCACGCCTCTGGAGTTCCCGGCCGGCCGCGACGCGCGCCTGCAGCGCCTCGCCCGCGGCGACGAGGGCTATCTGCTGGCGCTCGGCTACTCCACCCAGCGCGGCTATGCCCGCAGCCATCCTTTCGCCGGCGAGATCCGCCATGGCGCCGTCGCGGTCGAGTTCGCGCCGCCCGAGCTCGGCTTCGCGATCGAGATCGGCGAGATCGACGTCACCGAGTGCCAGATGATCACCCAGTTCTCGGGGTCCGAGACCGCCCCGCCCCAGTTCACACAGGGCTACGGCCTTACTTTCGGTTTCTGCGAGCGCAAGGCCATGGCCATGGCGCTGGTGGATCGCGCCTTGCGGGCCAGCGACTTCGGCGAGGAAGTCACGGCGCCGGCCCAGGACGAGGAATTCGTCCTGGGCCATTGCGACAACGTGCAGGCGACCGGCTTCGTCGAGCACCTGAAGCTGCCTCACTATGTCGACTTCCAGTCCGAACTGGAGCTGGTCCGCAAGCTGCGCAGGGAGCACGCCGGGCGGCATGCGGCCGGCGCCAGCGATCAGTCCATGGCCGCGGAGTGACGCGATGAGCAAGTGGACGGAAACGCCGGGCCGCTGGGATCCCGCCTACAATTTCGCCTATCTGGACGAGCAGACGAAGCGGATGATCCGCCGCGCGCTGCTGAAGGCGGTGGCCATTCCCGGCTATCAGGTCCCCTTCGCCAGCCGGGAGATGCCGATGCCCTATGGCTGGGGCACCGGCGGCATCCAGGTGACCGCCGCCGTGATCGGCCGGGAGGACCGGCTGAAGGTGATCGACCAGGGCTCCGACGACACCACCAACGCCGTCAGCATCCGCCGCTTCTTCCGCCGCACCACGGGTGTGGAGACCACCGAGCGCACCGCCGAGGCGACGATCGTCCAGACCCGCCACCGCATTCCGGAGAAGCCGCTCACGGAGGACCAGATCCTGGTCTACCAGGTGCCGATTCCGGAGCCCCTGCGCTTCCTGGAGCCGCGAGAGACCGAGACGCGGAAGATGCACGCGCTGTCCGAATACGGCCTGATGCACGTCAAGCTCTACGAGGACATCGCCCGCCACGGCCACATCGCCACCACCTACGCCTATCCGGTCAAGGTGAGCGGGCGCTACGTCACCGATCCCTCGCCGATCCCGAAGTTCGACAATCCGAAGTTGGACAACATGCGCTGTCTGCAGCTCTTCGGCGCGGGGCGGGAACAACGCATCTACGCCATCCCGCCCTTCACCAGGGTCGCCAGCCTGGATTTCGAGGATCATCCCTTCGAGGTGCAGACCTGGGACGAGGCCTGCGCGATCTGCGGTGCGGCCGAAAGCTTCCTGGACGAGATCGTCACCGACGACCGGGGCGGGCGGATGTTCGTCTGCTCCGACACCGACTATTGCGCCGCGCGGCGCGGCGAGAAACCGGAGGACGCGGCATGACGGCGGTTCCGCCCCTGCTCGAGGCGCGCGGCGTCTCCAAGCGTTTCGGCCGCATCGAGGCCTGCCGCAACGTCTCCTTCTCGATCCGTCCCGGCGAGGTGCTGGGCGTGGTCGGCGAATCCGGCTCGGGCAAGACGACCCTGCTGCGCTGTATCTCCGCCCTCATGGAGCCGAACGCCGGGGAAGTGCTATACCGCATGAACGACGGCGAGACCCGCAACGTATTCGGCCTTTCCGAGCCCGAACGGCGGCTTCTGATGCGGACGGACTGGGGCTTCGTCCACCAGAACCCGCGCGACGGGCTGCGCATGGGCGTCAGCGCCGGCGCCAATGTGGGCGAGCGGCTGATGGCCGTCGGGCAGCGTCACTACGGCAATATCCGCAGCGCGGCGATCGACTGGCTCGACCGCGTGGAAGTGTCGGCGGACCGCATCGACGACCGGCCTGACACCTTTTCCGGCGGCATGCAGCAGCGCGTGCAGATCGCGCGCAATCTGGTCACCCACCCGCGGCTGGTGTTCATGGACGAGCCGACGGGCGGACTCGACGTCTCGGTGCAGGCGCGGCTGCTCGACCTGCTGCGCGGCCTGGTGGCGGAGCTCGCCCTGTCGGCCATCGTGGTGACCCACGACCTCGCCGTGGCCCGGCTGCTCTGCCAGCAGCTCATGGTCATGCGCCAGGGCGAGATCGTCGAGCAGGGTCTGACCGATCAGGTGCTCGACGACCCGCAGCATCCCTACACGCAGCTGCTCGTCAGCTCCGTCCTGCAGCCCTGAGGCCGATCCCATGAACGACATGCTCCGGGTCGAGAACGTCGCCAAGAGCTTCACGCTCCACTTGCAGGGTGGGATCGAACTCGCTGTTCTGGAAAATGTTTCCCTGTCCGTGAGCGCCGGCGAGTGCGTCGCCCTTGCCGGCGATTCCGGCAGCGGCAAGAGCACGCTGATGCGGATGATCTACGGCAACTACCGCTGCGACGAAGGCGCCATCCGCGTCCGTCATGGCGACGCGTGGGTCGATCTGGCGAAGGCCGATCCCTGGACGATCACCGAGGTTCGCCGGCGCACCCTGGGTTATGTCAGCCAGTTCCTGCGCGTCATCCCGCGCGTGCCGACGCTGGAGATCGTCGCCGAGCCGGCCATGGCGCGCGGCGTGGGGCGTGACGAAGCGCTGGACCGAGCCCGGCAATTGCTGGAACGGCTGCGTGTGCCGGAGCGGCTCTGGTCGCTGCCGCCGGCGACCTTCTCGGGCGGCGAGCAGCAGCGCATCAATGTCGCCCGCGGTTTCATCGCGCGCTTTCCGGTCATGCTGCTGGACGAGCCGACGGCGTCGCTGGACGCCGCCAACCGCGCGACCGTGCTGGAACTGATCGAGGAGGCGAAATCCGCAGGCGCGGCAGTGGTCGGCATCTTCCACGATGCGGACGCGCGGACGCAGGTCGCCGACCGAAGCTTCGCGGTCGCCGCGCGCGCCGGCGCGGGCGCCGCATGATGACGAACGGGGCCCGCTATGCGATCTACTTCGTGCCGGAGCACGGCAGCATGCTTGCCCGCCGCGGCGCATCCTGGCTGGGCCGGAACGCGGTGACCGGCGAGGCGGTCGAGCAGCACCGCCCCGGCGGGATCGACCCGGCCACCTTCGCCGAGAAGACGGAATCGGCCCGGCGCTATGGTTTCCACGCCACGCTGAAAGCGCCGATGCGCCTGACGCCGGGGGTCTCCGAACGGCCCTTCCGCGCGGCGGTCGCCGAATACGCCGCCCGCGTCCGGCCCTTCGACCTGGGCCCCCTGTCGCCGAAATGGATCGGGGCTTTCCTGGCCCTGACGCCGGACAGCGCCGATCCCGAACACATGCGGGCGCTCAAGGACTGGGCCTTCGGCGTCGTCCGGGGCCTCGAACCCTTTCGGGCGCCGATGCCGGGCGAGGAATTCGAACGCCGCGCCAGGGGCCTGGACGACCGCCAGCGTCAGCTTCTGGAGCGCTGGGGCTATCCTTATGTGTGCGACGAATTTCGCTTCCACATGACGCTCTCGGCCCCGGTGCCGGAGGCGGAGCGCAGCGCCTGGCGGGCGGCCGCAGACCGCTGGTTCGCCCCGGCGCTCGCGCAGGATGTGGTGATCGACGCCATCAGCATCGCCGTGGAGCGCGACCCGCCCGGCCCTTTCGTGGAACTGGCCCGCTACCCGCTCGGCGACGGCTGAACAAAGCCCGGCTTCAGGGCAGCCCGGCGCCGGGAATGTCGACTTCCGTGACCTCGACGCGGCCCGCCGTGCGCTCGGCGACACCGGGACCGCTGTCCTCGTTGGTGATGACGAACAGATGCCGCTTCTCCGGCCCGCCCAGCATGCAGGCATAGGCGCCACGGCCTTCCAGCGCGATTTCCTCGGCCACCCGGCCGCCCTCCAGGATGCGCTGCACGCGACACCCGCGCGGATCCGCGACCCAGATGGCGCCCTCCTCGTCCAGGCAGATTCCGTCGGGCACGCCGCCCGCCATCTCCGCCCAGACGCGGCGGTTCGACAGCGCACCGTCTTCCGCCACGTCGAAGGCGGTCAGGCGGCTGGCGAAGGTCTCTCCCACGATCAGCGTGCCGCCGTCGGGCGTGATCACCGTGCCGTTGGGAAACAT
Source organism: Minwuia thermotolerans (assembly GCF_002924445.1). Lineage (NCBI taxonomy): Bacteria > Pseudomonadati > Pseudomonadota > Alphaproteobacteria > Minwuiales > Minwuiaceae > Minwuia > Minwuia thermotolerans. The sequence goes on along the minus strand of NZ_PIGG01000065.1, from coordinate 91,513 downwards.
GAGGTCACCCGCCGCCTCGTGGATCGAGCCGTCCGGGTCCACGCGCCACATGCTGGTGGTCTTCGGCGACTGGCCCTTGTGGCGTTCGAAGCCGAAATTGCCGACATAGGCCCGGCCCATGGCGTCGACGACCATGTCGTTGCAAGGCGCGTCGACCCTGTCCGACAGGTCGGCGTGCTCGGTCAGCTTGCCGTCCTTCAGCCGCAGCAGCCGGCGGTCGAGCATGGAGACGATCAGGCACGAACCGTCCGGCATGAAGCCGAGGCCGGAGGGCTGGTTGGCGACGTCGACCACCTCCGCCACCCGGCCCTGCAGGTTCACCCGTCGCACGTGATGGGCGTAGAAGTCCGAATACCAGAGCCAGCCGTCGCGCCAGCGCGGGCCCTCGCCGAACTTCAGCCCCTCGACCAGCGTTTCAAGTGTCCGCATCATCCGTCGCCTCCTATTGCCTCGTCATGGCCGCACGCGCCTCGGCGCTGGCTTCCGCCGCGCGGTCCTTGCCTGTCATGGGCTTCGGCAGGTCGAAGATCACCCGCGCGATCCGTCCCGGATACTCGAAGGGCGCGCGGTAGTCGTCGGTGACCGGCGCCATGGAGCGCCCGAAATCCATGCCCGTCGACGACAGGATCCGGACCAGCAGCGGGATCGCCGCCCGCCCCGCTTCGGCCCCGTCGATGCGGAGAACCGCCTCGGCCGCGTGGTCGCCGGTGCGCGTCACCGCAACCTCGACCACATGATCGCCGGGCGCAAGCGGTTCGGCGGCCTCGATCCGGCTGTGATCGCGGAAACAGTTGTAGTCGAAGACCACACGCCCGCCCTGGACGAACAGGACATAGCCGGAATTGATGGTGCCGCGGGCGATCAGCGCGCCGTCGCCGCCCGCCTCGGGATAAGTGATCTCCGCCGTCATGGTGAAGTCCCGCGCGGCGCTGGGACAGGCGTCGGCGACGATATGGCTGAGCGGCGGGTAATAGGTGAAGCGGCTGCGCGCCGTCGGTGTGCCCGCGCGGCGGGACGCGCGGAAGAGCTGCGCCGCGCCCCGGTCGTCCAGCGGCAGGACGCCGTGCTTCTCCGCCTCCTGCCACCAGAGGTCCACCATCTCCTTGACTTTCTCCGGCTGCGCCCCGGCGAGGTCGTCGCTTTCCGAGAAGTCCTCGTCCAGGTGATAGAGTTCCCAGCGGTCCTCGTCGAAACTTTGGCGGCGGTCGTGGCGGGTCACCGCCTTCCAGCCGTCACGCCAGATGCCGCGGTGACCCAGCATCTCGAAATACTGCACCGCCCGGTTCGGCCGCGCCGCCGGATCGGTCAGCGTCGGCAGCAGGCTGACGCCGTGCATGGGCATCTGCTTCACACCGGCGACCTCCTCCGGCGGTTCCAGCCCGGCGGCGTCGAGGATCGTCGCGGCAATGTCGGTGGCGTAGGCGAACGGCCGGCGGAACTGTCCCTCCTGGCCCTTCAGTTTTTCCGGCCAATGGACGATCAGGGGGTCGCGGACGCCGCCGCCATGGGTGTTCTGCTTGTACCATTTCAGCGGCGAGTTGCCGGCCTGCGCCCAGCCCCAGGGGATGTTGGAATGGCTCCGCGGGCCGCCGATCAGGTCCAGATGCTTCACTGCCTCGTCAACATCTTCCTTCAAGCCATTGAAATAACGCATTTCATCGAAGACCCCGGTCGCCCCGCCTTCCTGGCTGGCGCCGTTGTCGGACATGACGATCAACAGTGTGTTGTCGAGCTGGCCCACCTCTTCGAGGGCGCTGACGAAGCGCCCGATCTGCTGGTCGGTGTGATCCAGCATGGCCGCGAAGGCCTCCTGCAGGCGGTTGGAGAAGGCCCGTACGTTCTCGGAAAGGTTCTTCCAGGGCCGCACGCCGGGATTGCGCGGCGCCAGCTTCGTACCCGCCGGAATCACGCCCATATCGAGCTGGCGCGCGTACCATTCCTCACGCACCGCATCCCAGCCGGCGTCGTAGCGCCCGCGGTACTTCTCCATGAAGTCCTTCGGCGCATGGTGCGGCGAATGGGTCGCGCCGAACGCCATGTAGAGGAAGAACGGCCGTTCCGGTACCAGCGAGGTCATGTCGCGCACCATGCGGATCGACTGGTCGACCATGTCCTCGGAGAAGTGATAGCCCTCCTCCGGTCCCGCCGGCGGATCGACGAAGTGATTGTCGTGGGTCAGCTCCGGATGGAACTGGTCCGTTTCCCCCTGCAGGAAGCCGTAATAGCGGTCAAAACCCTTCTGTAACGGCCAGTTATGGAACGGTCCTGCTGCAGAACATTCACTCATCGGCGCCAGGTGCCACTTGCCCGTGCACATCGTGGCGTAGCCGCTCTCGCGCAGGATCTCCGCCACCGTCGCCGCCGAGCGGGGCATGGCGCCGCGCATGTTCGGGAAGCCGGAATCCATGTTGGAGATGGCGCGCATGCGCACGGCGTGATGGTTGCGCCCGGTCAGGATGCAGGCCCGCGTCGGCGAACAGAGTGCGGTCGTGTGGAAACTGGTGTAGCGCAGGCCGTTCGCGGCCAGCGCGTCCGTGTTCGGCGTCTCGATGGTGGAACCATAGCTGCCGAAATGCGCGAAGCCGGTGTCGTCGAGCACGATCAGGACGATGTTCGGCTTGCCCTTCGGCAGCGTTTCCCGGGGCCACCACGCTTCGGATTCGTCGACCGTGCGGCCGATCCTGCCGCCGAAATCGGGTTCCCCCGGATGCGTGTAGCCCATCGTCGTCCCTCCCCGGCGTATTGGCGCTATGGGGAGTGTGCCGTCAACCGCCCGCCGCCGCAAAGGAAGAGAGCACAGGGCTACTCCGTATCGGGTGCGGGCCGGTTGGCGCGTTCCTCCACGAACCGTTCCAGATCCTTGAAGGCGACGCGCCAGTCGCGGCCGAATTTCACCGCCCGCAGCGAACCGTCGTTGATCCAGCCGCGCACGGTCGTCTCCTTCATCTTCAGGAGTTCGGCCACCTCGTGAATTGTGAGCATCGGTCGTGACAGCATGGTTCAAACCATATGATCCACCGGTTCCGGTGAGGCAAGGCTGATATCAGTTTGAATCAGTTTATTGACATTCATATCTGTTTCTATATCTCAGCGTCGATTTTCACCAGCAAGAGAGACTCCGACATGATAACGCGCGCGATTGAGAAGTTCATCAATCAGACCGTATCCACCCCGGTCGCCGTGACGCGCGTTTCCCGCCGACGCCCCGCAGAAGGACAGGCCCGCCCGGCGCTCGACTGAGGGGGGCAGACATGACCGAGATACTCTCGCTCGCGGCCGGCAACCTGCTGAGTCCGATGGTTCTTTTCTTCGCGCTGGGGCTAGCCGCCGGTCTGGCGCGCTCCGACCTAGCGGTCCCGGAAGTGCTGGCCAAGGGCATGGCCCTCTATCTCATGCTCGCGATCGGTCTGAAGGGCGGCGTCGCCCTGTCGGAGACGGGGCTCACACTGGCCGTTATCGCCATGCTCGCCCTGGGGGCGGCGCTCAGCTTCCTGCTGCCCTTCTTCGCCTTCTTCCTTCTGCGGGCCACAACAGGCATGTCGGCAACGGATGCCGGATCCGTCGCCGCGCACTACGGCTCCATCAGCGTGGTCACCTTCGTCGCCGCCAGCACCTTCCTGACCGAGGTCGGCGTCGCCCATTCCGGCGCCATGGTGGCGGTGGTCGCCCTCATGGAGACGCCGGCCATAGCCGCCGGTCTCCTGCTGGTCCACATGAACCGGCAGAAGACCGCCGACAGCGAACCGGAAGTGGGCGGCAGGCTGGTCCGCGAGATCCTGCTGAACGGTTCGATCGTGCTGCTGATGGGCTCCTTCGTCATCGGCTGGATCACCGGCTCGGAGGGTCTTGAGGCCGTCTCGCCCTTCGTCGTCGATCCCTTCAAGGGCGTGCTCTGCCTCTTCCTGCTGGACATGGGGCTGGTGGCCGCCAGCCGCCTGAGAGAGGCAAAGGGCATCGGACCTTCGGCGCTGCTGTTCGGGATCTACATGCCGCTCATCTCGGCGGCTGTCGGCTGCGGCCTCGCCGCCCTGCTGGGGGTCCAGGCGGGCGACGTCATGCTGTTCGGCCTGCTGGCCGCCAGCGCATCCTATATCGCCGTTCCGGCGGCGATGCGTCTGGCGCTGCCTGACGCCAACCCCTCGATCAGCCTCTGCCTCAGTCTCGGGATCACGTTCCCCTTCAACCTCGCCATCGGCATTCCGCTTTATCTGGGCTTCGCGCGCTGGCTGACCGGCTAGGACCGGATTTCGTCGAAGCGTTCGAAGGCCCGGCGCATGACGGCGACGTCCGGGTCGACCCCGGTGAACAGTTCGAAGGCGCGGACCGCCTAGTGGATCGCCATGCCCTCCCCCGACAGGGTCTGGCAGCCGAGCGCGCGCGCGGCCCGGAGGAACTCGGTTTCCAGCGGCAGGTAGACGATGTCGGCGGCCCAGTGGGCGGAGCCGAGCAGATCGAGCGGCAGCGGCGCGCCGGGAAGCTTGTCCATGCCGACCGGCGTCGCGTTGACGATGCCGTCGGCCGAGGCGGCTTCGCCCGCCACATCGGCCGCCATGCGAACGCGGTCGGCGCCGAAACGCCCCGCCAGGCGCCGGACAAGTTCGTCGGCCCTGTCCGGCTCGACGTCCAGCAGGACAAGCTCTCCGACGCCGCAGTCGAGCAACGCGCGCGCCACGGCTGCCCCGGCCCCGCCGGCCCCGAGCTGCAATACCCGGCGGCGTACGACGCCGGTCATCCGTTGCTGGAAGCTCACCCGGAAGCCCCAGTAGTCGGTGTTGTGACCGGTACTGCGGCCGCCGCGGAAGACCACGGTGTTGACCGAGCCGATCTCGTCGGCTTCCCGCGCCACATCGTCGAGCAGCGGCAGCACCGCCTGCTTGTAGGGATGCGTGATGTTGAGGCCGGAGAAGCCGAACATCGCCGCCTGGTCCAGCAACTGCCCCAGGCCGGGCCGCGCCGGCCCCATCCGGTCCGTGTCCAGCAGGCGGTAGACCAGAGAGCGCCCGAGGTGCCGCGCCGCGGCCTCATGCATCGCCGGCGTGCGCGAGAGACCGATACCGCTGCCGATCAGGCCGACCAGCACGCCCGCCACCGCTTCCGCGCCGCCCCGGGTTTCCGTGTTCTTCCAGTTCATGGACCGGCCTCCGCCATCACGCTGGCTGACATGTGTTGTCCCGTCCGCCCGGCGACTATAGTGCGGCGGATCACAACGGGAGGAGCGGATGCTGGATCTGGGACTGGAAGACAAGGTTGCCATCATCACCGGCGGCAGCGACGGACTGGGACGGGCCACGGCTCACCGCATGGCCGCCGAAGGGGCGAAGGTGGTGATCTGCGCGCGGCGCGGGGATTATCTGCAGACGGTCGCCAGAGAACTTGCCGACGACACCGGCGGCACGGTGCTGGGCGTGCAGGCCGACGTCTGCAGGGCCGCCGACTGCGAGAAGCTGATCGAGGCGGCGCGCGAGGCCTTCGGCGGCGTCGACATCCTGGTCAACAACGCCGGCGCCTCGGCCGCGGCGGGCTTCATGGACGTCACCGACGAAGGCTGGCAGGCGGACTTCGATCTGAAGATCATGGGCGCGGTGCGCATGTGCCGCGGCGTCATCCCCATGATGCGGCAACGCGGCGGCGGGGCGATCGTCAACGCCACCATCGGCTGGGGCAAGGCGCCGGGCTCGGCCAAGCTGCCGACCAGCCTGTCGCGCGCCGCGGGCATCAACCTGACCAAGTCGCTGGCCAACGAATACGCCGCCGACAACATCCGCGTGAACACGGTCTGCATTGGCCTGATCAAGAGCGCCCAGTGGACGCGGCGCGCCGACGGTGACGCGGAACTGGCGGCACTCTACGATCGGATGTCCGGCCAGGTCCCGCTCGGCCGCATGGGCGAAGCGGAGGAATACGGCGATCTCGTCGCTTTCCTCTGTTCGAAGCGCGGCGCCTACATCACCGGCACGGCGATCAACCTCGACGGCGGCATGTGCCCGGTGGTGTAGGACCGGGGAGGCGACCGTAGCGTGCGGCGATGCCCGACTTCCTGAACAGCCTGGCCGGAATGCCAACGCCCCTTGCGGGCTTTCTCGGCAGCCTGGCCGCCGGGTTGATGAGCGGCGTCGGCGCGGTGCTGATCCTGCTGGTCGACACGCGCAACGAGCGCGCCGAGGTGCTGCTGCTGGGTTTCAGCGCCGGGGTGATGCTGGCCGCGACCTCCTTCTCGCTGATCGTGCCGGGCGTGGATGCGGCCCTCGCCGGCGGGTCCAGCGCCATGGACGCCGCCTTCATCATGGCCGCCGGCCTGATGCTGGGCGGCGTGGCGCTGTGGCTGATCAACGCCTATGCACCCCATGAGCACTTCGTGGGCGGCCACGAGGGGCCGCCGGCCGAGAGCCTCAGCCGCATGTGGCTGTTCGTCATCGCCATCACGCTGCACAACTTCCCCGAAGGCCTGGCGGTCGGCGTCGGTTTCGGCGGCGACAAACTCTCCGACGGCGTGCCGCTGGCGGCGGGCATCGGCCTGCAGAATATCCCGGAAGGTTTCGTCGTCGCCCTGGCGCTCGCCTCGGAGGGCTATTCGCGGAGCCGAGCCATCGGGATCGGCCTGCTCACCGGGCTGGTGGAGCCCGTCGGCGGGCTGGTGGGCGCCGCCGCGGTGACCCTCAGCGCCGCCGTCCTGCCCTGGGGCATGGCTTTCGCCGCGGGCGCCATGCTGTTCGTCATTTCCGGCGAGATGATCCCGGAGACGCACCGGGAAAAGCGCGGCGTTCTGCCGACCTTCGGCATCCTCATCGGCTTCGCCGTCATGATGGTCCTCGACATCGGACTGGGCTGACGGGCTGTCACGGAACCGATCCGAACTGTCATCAACGAGTCACAGCGAATCGCTATCACCGCCTCAAACAGGAGGTGAGCGTTGCTGGAAGTCTCGCAGATCAGAAAGGAATTCGGCGGCCGCGTGGTGGCCGTCGACAATGTCAGCTTCGGTGCCGACAGGCCCCAGATGATCGGCGTGATCGGGCGCTCCGGCGCCGGCAAGTCGACCCTGCTCAGGATGATCAACCGCCTGACGCCGGCGACCGCCGGCGAAGTCCTGGTGGAGGGCCGCGACGTCCTGCGTCTCAAGGGCGCCGAGAAGCGGGCCTGGCAGCGCGACTGCGCCATGATCTTCCAGCAGTTCAACCTGGTGCCGCGGCTCAATGTCGTCACGAACGTGATGCTGGGCCGCCTGAACGGCCACGGCGCGCTCCGCAGCCTGTTCTCTATCTTCGGTGACGACGACATCGAACGCGCCCTGTCGGCGCTGGACCGCCTGGGCATTGCGGGCCAGGCGCTGCAGCGCGCGGAGACGCTGTCCGGCGGCCAGCAGCAGCGCGTCGCCATCGCCCGGGCCCTGACCCAGAATCCGAGGATGGTCCTGGCCGACGAGCCCATCGCCTCGCTGGACCCGCTGAGCGCCGAGGTGGTGATGAAGTCGCTGCGCGAGATCCACGAGCGCGACGGGCTGATGGTCATCTGCAACCTGCACACCCTGGACACGGCGCGCGCCTATTGCGACCGGGTCCTCGGCATGCGGCAGGGCAAGCTGGTGTTCGACGGCCTGTCGAGCGAACTCAACCCGGCCGTTGTCCGCGACATCTATGGCGCAGACCACGAGATCAACGAGGCGACCACGTCCACGTCGATCGGCCCGGTGCCGCGTCCCGCAGAGCATATCGGCCCGGCGGCCGTACCCGCCTGAGGACAACGCCGCGCCGCGACAAACATCTTCGTTCGAGTCCAAATCCGAGAGGGAGACGACCATGAAGTACACAACCATCCTGGGAGCCGCCGCGGCGGCGATGATCTCGACCGGCGCGCTCGCGCAGGACAAGATCGACGAGTTCCGCATCGGCATCCTCGGCGGCGAAAACGCCTCCGACCGCCTGCGCTCCAACGCCTGCCTGGAGGAGAAGACCGAGAAGCTGCTGGGCGTGCCCGTCAAGCTGTTCGCGCCGGCCGACTACAACGGCGTCATCGAAGGCCTGCTAGGCGGCAATCTCGACATGGCCTGGCTGGGCGCGTCCGCTTACGCCAAGGTCTACCTGACCAACCCCGACGCGGTGGAGCCGGTGCTGACCAAGATCAATACCGACGGCTCCTTCGGCTACCACTCGATCGGTTTCGCCCGCATCGACAGCGGCATCGAGAACCTGGACGACATGAAGGGCAAGAAGTTCGGCTTCGGCGACCCGAATTCGACCTCCGGCTACCTGATCCCGTCGGTCGAAATCCCGAAGGCCGGCTACTCCATGAAGCCGGGCGATCACTTCGGCGACGTCATATTCACCGGCGGTCACGAACAGACCATCGTCGCGGTGCAGAACGGCGATATCGATGGCGGCGTGAGCTGGGCCGACGGCCTCGGCAACTGGGAAGACGGCTTCAACTCGGGCGCCTTCCGCAAGGCGGTCGACGCCGGCCTGGTGGACATGACGCAGCTCAAGGAGATCTGGCGCTCCAAGGTCATCCCCGAGGGCCCGATCGTGCTGCGCAAGGACCTGCCCGAAGACGTCAAGCTGAAGGTCACCGGCTTTCTGGCAAGCCTGCCGTCCATGGATCCGGAATGCGCCTACGGTTTCATGGCCGGCGAGATCAAGGCCATCGCGCCGATCTCCCACGCCGACTACGAGAGCATCGTGGCCGCGCGCCAGGCGAAGTCCAACTGATCATCGTCTGACCAGAGTAACGGGCGGTCCGGATCGCCGGGCCGCCCGCGCTTTTCCTGCCAGCGGCGGCCCCCACCCATGAACACGTCTCCGTTCCACGAAGAACTGCTGCGGATGAAGCGCCGCCGCCAGCTCTACTCCATGGCTGTCGTGGCCATCGTCGCCGCGGTCATCGTCGCCGGCTACGGCCAGGCCAATTCCATGAACTCCGGTGGCTTCCTGAGCGGTCTGCAGCAGTTCTTCGACTATCCCGGCGAGATTGTCGTGGAGGCCTGGCAGGCAGGCCCTGCCTTCTTCGGTCTGCTCATCCGGTTCCTGCCGGCCCTGATCGAGACGCTGAACATCGCCGCCGTCGCCACGATCCTGGGGGGCCTGGCGGCCGTGATCTTCGCCTTCCTCGGCGCCTCCAACCTGAATGTCTGGCCGCCGGCAGTCCCGGTGGCGCGACGACTGATGGATCTGTTGCGCGCCTTCCCCGAACTGATCGTCGCGCTGTTCCTGATCTTCGTCCTGGGTACCAGCCCGGTGCCGGCGATGATCGCCGTCGCCCTCCACACCACCGGGGCGCTGGGCAAGCAGTTCTCCGAGGTCAACGAGAACATCGACCGCAAGGCCATCGAGGGCCTTGAGGCGGTCGGCGCGAGCTGGTTCCAGCGCATGAAGTTCGGCGTCCTGCCGCAGGTGCTGCCCAACTATCTGAGCTATTTCATGATGCGCTTCGAGATCAACGTGCGCGCTTCGGCCATCCTCGGCTTCGTCGGCGCCGGCGGCATCGGCTCCGAGCTTCGCCGCACCATCGGCTGGGGACAGGGCAGCGGCGACGAAACCGCGGCGCTCTTCCTGCTGCTGATCATGGCCATCTTCGCCATCGACCAGGCGTCATCCTGGATGCGCCACCGCGTGTCCGGCGGAGGACTGCCGGCATGAGCGCCCCGGCGATGAGCATGGACACCGGCGAGGCGGTCCCGACGCGGGGCCGGATCGCCCGCGCCGTCCGCATGCAGTCCCGGATCGGCTTCGCCATGCTGGCCGGCGTGCTGGTCTATCTCGCCTACGCCTGGTTCGCCTTCGACGTCAGCGGCCTGATCGCCAGCGCGCGGCCGGAGCGGGCGGCCCTGCTGGCCACCGACGCGGTCGCCCACAAGGTCCATGTCGAGAAATCGTTGCGCTTCGGCGACGTGGTGATCGCCGTCGAGGGCGAGCGCACGGCGACCTACAAGACGCCGCCCGAGTGGGTGGACATCGACGGAGAGCGAGTCCGGGTCGATATGGGGGACGGTTACACGGCCCTGATCGAGGGCCGCACGGTCGTCCTCGACGCGCCGGACTATGGCCGGATCCGGGTGACCGCCACGAAGGACGGCGTCGAGACGGAATTGCCGTCGGGCGAACAACCGGACTGGCTGCGCGCCACCGACGCCAAGTTCGACGCCCGGCCCAGCCTGGCGCAGCGCGTGCAGGTCTCCCGCGCCAAGATCGAGGTGCACCGGTATTTCCTCGGCTGGGAGAATTTCTTCTTTCCATTCGACTCGCCGCTGGCCGCCCTGTCCTTCGGCGAAGTCACGGATCTGGTCTTCGACGACCGGCGGCTGAACCCGGAAATCTCCAACGCCACGCTGGTGTTCCGCAGCTTCTGGGAGAACCCCGACTGGCAGCACGGCAACGTCTTCGTCGCCCTGCTGGAAACCCTGCTGATGGCGGTGCTCGGCACCTTCACCGCCGCCTTCGTCGGGCTGCCGCTGGCCTTCCTGGCGGCGCGCAACTTCACGCCCTCGGGCGCGCTTCGCTTCTTCGTCAGGCGCGTGTTCGACTTCCTGCGCGGCATCGACATGCTGATCTGGTCGCTGATCTTCATCCGCGCCTTCGGCCTGGGGCCGCTGACCGGCGCGCTGGCCATCGCCTTCACCGACACGGGCTCGCTGGGCAAGCTGTTCTCCGAAGCGCTGGAGAACATCGACAGGAAGCAGGTCGAAGGCGTCAACGCGACCGGCGCGTCGAAGCTGCAGACCTATCGCTTCGGCGTCATCCCTCAGATCCTGCCGATCTTCGTCTCCCAGGGCCTCTACTACCTGGAATCCAATACCCGTTCCGCGACCGTGATCGGCGCACTGGGCGCCGGCGGAATCGGCCTGATGCTGGTGGAGACCATGCGCACCTCGCGCGACTGGGAGAACACCCTCTACATCATCATCCTGACGATCCTGCTGGTGATCGCCATGGACAACCTGTCGGGCCTGCTGCGCCGCCGGTTGATCCAGGGCAAGCCGGACTGACCGTCCGCCCCTTGCGGCAGATCAAGACAAGCGCCCTGTGAACCTGAGAGACTGGCCCCCGTTCGCCACCGCGAAGAGGGGAAGGAACCGTGAACCGGTTGAGCCGATTTGTGGTCATCGCCGCCGTCCTGGCCGCTGCGACGCTGCTGTGGCTCCCGCCCGCGACGAGCCTGTCGCCGGCGGCGCTCGCGGTTGCGGCGACGGGCATCGTGATGGCTGCGCTGTGGATGACGGAAGCGCTGCCGCTGGCGGCCACCGCGTTGCTGCCGCTGGTCATCTTCCCGCTGCTGGGCGTCATGCCGCTCGACGCGCTCGGCCGATCCTACGCGCACCCGCTGATCTTCCTGTTTCTAGGCGGCTTCATGCTGGCGGCGGCGATCGAACGCTGGGGCCTGCACCGGCGGCTGGCGCTGGCGGTGATGCGGCTGGCCGGAAAGCGGCCTTCGGGGGTCCTCGCGGCCGTCATGGCGGCGACCGCCTTCCTCAGCCTGTGGATCTCCAATACCGCCTCGGCGATGGTGATGGCGCCGATCGCGGCCGCGATCGCAGCCCGCGAGGGCGCGAACTCGCCCTTCGCCACGGCGCTGATGCTCGGTGTCGCCTACGCCGCCACCATCGGCGGCATGGGATCGCTGATCGGCACGCCGCCCAACGCCCTTTTCGCCGCCTACATGGCCGAGAGCCACGGCATCGAGATCGGCTTCGCCGACTGGCTCGCCGTCGGCCTGCCGGTGGTGGCGATCATGCTGCCCGCCGCCTGGCTGCTGCTCGGACGCGCGCTCTACCGGCTGCCCGACTCCTTCGACGCACCGCCGGAAACGGCCCTGCCGCCCTGGACCACGGGCGAGCGGCTGGTCGCCATCGTCGCGGGGCTTACGGCGCTGGCCTGGATCACGCGTCCGCTGACCGCGTCGCTCCTTCCGGCGATCGAAATCAGCGACGGCGGCATCGCCATGGCCGCGGCCGTGGCCCTGTTCGTGCTGCCGGCCGGGCGCGGCTCCCGCCGGCGTCTGCTGGACTGGCCGACGGCGGCGGGCATCCGCTGGGACGTGCTGCTCCTCGTCGGCGGCGGGCTGGCGCTGGCGTCAGGCATCGAGCAGTCGGGGCTCGCCTCATGGATCGGCGCCCAGTCGTCGGCTCTGAAGTACTGGCCTGAGTTCCTGGTGCTGCTGGCGATCGCGGCAACCATCGTCTATCTGGGCGAACTGGCCAGCAACACGGCAATGGCTGCGATCTTCCTGCCCGTCGCCGGCGCCATGGCCATCGGTACGGGGGCCGACCCCCTTACCTTCGCCCTGCCCGTCGCGCTCGCGGCCTCCATCGGCTTCATGCTGCCGGTGGCGACACCGCCCAACGCCATCGTCTTCGGCAACCCCGCAGTGGGCCGCGTCGACATGCTCCGCGCCGGCGCCATACTGAACCCCATCGGCCTCGTCGTGGCTCTCGCCGCCGGTATGATCATCGGACCACTGGTGTTCTGAGACCGCTCAGCCGGCACCTCGGCCCTTGAGCCAGGTGTCGGCGGCCATGTCGGCGTATTCCTCGGGGCCGACCGGGCCCGACGGATCGTACCAGATGTAGGTGTAGTTGATCATGCCGACCAGCATCATGGTGCGCGCCGAAAGCGTCCGGCGGTCCCGGCCCGCAGCCGGATCGCAGGCGGCGATCAGGTCGCGCACGACGGCGAGGATATCGCGCTGCTTCGCTTCGATGGCCGCGCGGTCGTCCTCGGCCAGGTTCTGGAGATCGTGCAGCAGGGTGACCTGTAGATCCTTCGAGGCGGCGTTGATCCTGACGAAAGTGCGGACCGTGTCGCGGAAACGCATCTCCGCGCCGCCCTCCCCCGCCGCGGCGCGGCGGACCGCAGCCAGCATCATGTCCAGATGCTCGTGCAGCATCTCCGAGAGCAGCGCCTCCTTGGAGGCGAAGTAGTGGTAGAGCAGGCCGCGCGAGATGCCATTCGCCCTCGCCAGATCGGCGATCGAGGTATTGGCGTAGCCCTGCCCGGCGAAGACCGTCGCCGACCGCCTCAGGATCCCCTGGCGGATTTCGTCGTAGTTTTCTGCCTGCGTGCGCGCCATCCGTCCGCCTTGTCTCCGCCGGTCAGCTCCGAACCAGAACCCGCTGCGCCTTGGCTTCATAGCGCGGCAGGGCTCCCGCCGGATGACACTCCACCGGCACCTTCAGTCCCAACCGGCTGGTGAGGCTGCGGCCGACCGCAGCGGCGAGGTCATCCGGGTTGCCGTTGTAGCCGTTCTCCTGCTCGATCGCGACCGTCACGCTGTTCGGCGAACTCCCCGGCTGGTCGACATAGATCTGCCAGGCTTCCTTGACCGTTCCCGGCGTGGCGGCCACCACGTCCTCTATCTGTGACGGATAGACGATGACGCCACGAACCTTCAGCATGTCATCCGATCTGCCGATGATGCGCCCGATCGCGCCCATGCCCTTGCGGCCGCACGGACAGCCGCCTGAATGCTCGGCCACGCGCACCAGATCACGGGTGCGCCACCGCACCACCGGCGACGCCTCCTTGTCGAGCGTGGTCACGACAAGTTCTCCCACTTCTCCCGGACCGACCGGGGTCAGTGTCTCGGGGTCGAGTATCTCCACCAGCACACTGTCTTCGTTCATCAGGTGCATCTCGTCGCGCTCATGGCTCCAAGGACAGGTGCTGGCGACAATGGGGCCGCCGGCTTCGGTCGTGCCATAGGTGTTGAAAGAGCGGAATCCCTCCGGCATCTCGGCTTCCAGTTCGTCCCGGAACGCGCGGGAAACCGACTGGCCGCCGATCACCGCATGCTGCAGTTTCCAGTGGCGTTTCGGATCGATGCCCTTTTCCTTCGCCGCGCGTATCAGACTGGAAAGAAAGACGGGGGATACGGTCGCCAGCGTCCACTCCATGTCCTTCAGCCATTCGACAACGAGATCGCTGCGGCCGGGGCCGAGGGGGAAGTTCGTCACCCCCAGTTCCGCCATGCCGATGTCATAGGCCAGGCCGCCAGCCCAGAGCCCGAACCCGAAGCCGTTGTAACCGCGGTCCCCCGGCCTGACCCCGTGGCTGTAGAGCTGCCGGGCGACCTGCCGGGCCAGCAGGTCGATGTCGTTGTCGGTGAACCCGAACAGGACCGGCAGGCCGGTGGTGCCCGACGTGGCGCAGAAACGCTGCACAGCGGCCGTCTCGACCCCCAGCATGGGCAACGGATAGCGTTCCCGAAGCTGCGACTTTTCCAGGAAAGGGAGCGCCTCCAGCGCCTGGCGGTCGGCAAGATCCCCGGGCTTCAGACCGGCCTGACGAAAATGCTCGACCCATTCCGGCGACCGGGCGAGGCGCTCGCCCAGCGCCGCCAGCTTGCCGTTCTGGAGTTTCAGAAGATCGTCCCGCTCCAGGGCCTCGATTTCGGGTTCGAGCATGGTTTCGTTCGGCTTGCGCATCGCGTTTCGTCCTCCCCGTCAGAATACCGTCCGCCACTTCCCAGCCGGCGCACTCGCGACCGTTGCGCCCTGGGTGGCGTTGTATTATAAACCGGACGACCGTTCAATGTATAACAGCGGGACGCCAGCCATGAACCTTTCGGTACAGCCGACCGATCTTTCCGACCGTATCCGGGGCGAGCACATCCACGGCTCCCTCTACACCGACCCGGCGGTGTTCCAGGAAGAACTGGAGAAGATCTGGTACCGGACATGGGTCTATGTCGGGCACGAAAGCGAAGTGCCGGAGACCAACGATTTCGTGTTGAAGTCGATCGGCCCGCAGCCCGTGATCATGACCCGCGGCGCCGACGGCGAGGTCCACCTCCTGCAGAACCGCTGCCCGCATCGCGGCAACCAGGTCTGCACGCGGGCGAAGGGCAACGCGCGGCGCTTCACCTGCCCCTTCCACAACTGGACCTTCGAAAATGACGGCCGGCTCGCCGCCTATGCCTTCCCCGAGGGTTATGCGGACCGCGACATGTCGGAACTGGGCCTGGGCCGCGTGCCGCGGGTCGCCAGTTACCGTGGCTTCGTCTTCGGTTCCTTCGCCGGGACCGGCCCCACCCTGGCGGACCATCTGGGCGGCGCGGCGGAAACCATCGACCGGCTCTGCGAGCATTCGCCCGAGGGCGAAGTGGAACTGACCGCCGGCTTCCTGCAGCACCGGGTGAAGGCGAACTGGAAGTTCGTGCTGGAGAACGAGACCGACGGCTATCACCCGGCCTTCGTCCACGCCTCCATCTTCAAGGTCGCCGAGAGCGGCCTCGGCGGGCTGTACGGGGACAGATCGACGGCGCTCACCCGCGATTTCGGCAACGGCCACACCGAGATCGACCTTCGGCCCGAGTTCCGCCGCCTGGACAGGCCCATGGGCTGGTTCGGCACGACGCCGGAGAAACTGCCGGACTATGCGTCGGCGATGGCCGCGGCTCACGGCGCGGACAAGGCGCGCGAGATCATGATCGACGGCACGCCACACGTCATGATCTTTCCCAACCTGTTCATCGCCGAGATCCAGATCTTCGTCATCCAGCCGCGGGCCGTCGACGACACCGTCCAGCACGTCACGGCCTTGCAGTTGAAGGGCGGACGGGAGATGAACCGCCGCCTGCGGCAGCAGACCATGGGCTCGGTCGGCCCGGCCGGTTTCCTGCTCGCCGATGATTCGGAGATGTATGAACGCACCCACCGCGGCGTGCAGAGCCTGCAGCCCGAATGGCTGTTCCTTGGCCGGGGCGACCACCGCGAGCGCCGCGATGCCGACGGCTACATGGTGGCGCACGCCACCGACGAGGTGCCGTCGCGCGGCATCTGGCAGCACTACCGCCGCCTGATGGAGGCGGCATGATGCTGGCGCCCGCGACCGACGAGGCCCTGCTCCGCCGGGTGGAGCGGTTCATCTACCGGGAAGCCCGCCTGCAGGACGAACACCGCTACGAGGACTGGGAACATCTCTGGGCCGACGACGCCATCTACTGGGTGCCGGCCAACGGGGCCGACATCGATCCCGAACAGCAGATGTCGATCATCTATGACAACCGCAGCCGCATCGGCGTTCGCGTGCGCCAGCTCCTGACCGGCAAGCGCTACACCCAGGAACCGAAATCCTCGATCCGCCACTTCGTCACGAACATCGAGATCGTCGGGCGCAGCGGCGCCGACATCGCCGCTGCCTGCAACGTCATGGTCTACGAGTCGAACCTGCGCGGCGAAACCATCTGGGCGGCGCGCACGGACTACACGCTGCGCGAGGCGGACGGCGCGCTGAAGATGGCGCGCAAGAAGGTGGCGCTCGTGAACAACGACAAGCCGCTCTACACCCTGTCCTTCCTGATCTGAGGAGCCGACCGATGACCGACCTGCCGATCACCGAGGGCAATGTCCTGCTCTCGGTCGAGGACCACATCGCCCATGTCCGGCTGAACCGGCCCGAGTCGGCCAACGGCATGTCGGTGGAACTGCTGCGCGACTTCTACGAGACGGTGATGATGGTGCACGGGGCCGACGACGTCCGCGCCGTGGTGATCACCGGGGCAGGCAAGAACTTCTGCGCGGGCGGCGACATCAAGGCCTTCCATTCCAAGGGCAAGCATGGTCTGCCGGCCTACAACCGCCGCGCCACGGCCTATCTGCAGGACGCGATGCAGGCGCTGATGCGGCTCGACGCGCCGGTGATCGCTGCGGTGCAGGGCTACGCCACGGGCGGTGGCGGTTTCGGCATGGTCTGCGCCGTCGATCTGGTGGTGGCCGCGGAGAGCGCGAAGTTCCTGGCCGGCGCGACCAGGGTCGGCATGGCGCCCGACGGCGGCACGACAGCCACCCTCCCCGCCATCGTGGGCCAGCGCCGGGCGATGGAAATCCTTCTGCTGAACCCGACCATGAGCGCGGCGGAGGCGAAGGGTCTGGGCATCGTCAACCGGGTGGTCCCGGATGGGACCGAGTTCGATGCGGCCATGGAAATCGCACGGACACTGGCCGCAGGTGCGCCGCTGGGTCAGGCGGCGGTGAAGCGGGAACTCCGCAACCACGGCAAGCTGCCGGTCGAGGCCGTCTTCACCGAGGAGGCCCGGATCGTGGCCGAGCTTTCGGGAACCGACGATGCGATGGAAGGCCTCGCCTCGATGATCGAGCGACGCCCGGCCCGCTTCACGGGGCGGTAGTTCTCTATCGGAGCCTCGTCCGCACGCGCGCGAACGGGGATGACAGCAAGAGGAGCGCCCCCTAGCCTTCCTCGCGGGGAGAAACGCCGCGGGGAGGTGCAAGGTGACCTGGAAGCTGCCGGACTATGACGACCTGCCGGTGATCGAGAAGATCGGCCTGCGCCACGCCTGGGGCGTCTTCGGCGAGAATGACGAGCTGGGCTGCATCAACCTGCTGACGCCCGAATGCCGGCTGGCGGCGGCGAAGGAGATCCGCCAGGGCCGGGTGGTGAACCTGTCATTGCCGCTGAACGAGCCCGATCCGCCGCTTTTCGGCCGCCAGCCGCTCCGTCACGAGATATTCAACCTGGACCGCAACACGCTGGACGACCGGCTGGACTCGCTCTACCCGCAGGCTTCGAGCCAGTGGGACAGCCTGCGCCATGTCCGCGCCCGGGAATTCGGCTACTGGGGCGGCGTGACGGAGGACTTCAAGCCCGGCCCGGGCCGGCTGGGGATCGAGCACTGGGTCGAGCACGGGATGGTCGGCCGCGGCGTCCTGCTCGACGTCGCCGGCTGGTTCGCTGACCGTGGCGAAGATTACCACGCGTTGAAGCCCCGCGCCGTGACCGCCACCGAGCTGGAAGCCGTCGCCGCGCATCAGGGCGTCACTATCGAGCCCGGCGACATGCTCTGCCTGCATTTCGGCTGGGTCGAGGCCTACCGCGCCCTCGACCGCACGGCCCGGGAGAACTACGTCGGCAACATCAGTCACGCCGGCCTGAACGCCTCCGAAGAGGAAGCACGGCGGCTGTGGAACTGGCACCCGGCGGTGCTGGCCTGCGACAACCCGGCGGTGGAGGTCATACCGGGCGATCCGGCGATCGGCTCGCTGCACCGCCGCGTCCTGCCGCTGATGGGCTTCTGCCTGGGGGAGATGCTGGACTTCAGCGCGCTCACCCGGGAGTGCCGCGCGGCCGGCAAATGGACCTTCATGATGACCGCGGTGCCGCTCAACCTGCCCGGCGGCATCGGCTCGCCCGCCAACGCCATCGCCATCATCTGAGGAGAGGCGCCATGTTCGACCGGCTCATCCCGACCATGCTGGTCGGCAGCTATCCCCAGCCGGCATGGCTGGTCGACCGCGACGCCCTGCTGGGCAGCGCCCCGCCACGGGTGCGGATGGCGCAGGTGTGGCGGCCTTCGGCGGACGTTCGCGAGGAAGCGCAGGACGACGCCACACTCGTCGCCCTGCACGATCAGGAGCGTGCAGGAATCGACGTGGTCGGCGACGGCGAAGTCCGGCGCGAGAGCTATTTCAACCACTTCGCCAATGCCCTGGAGGGAATCGACATCGACAATCCGGGCACCGTCCCGGGCCGCACCGGCAAGCCGACGGAGGTCCCCCGGGTCGTCGGGCCCATCCGCCGCACGCAGCCCGTGCAGGCGCGCGAGGTCGCCTTCCTGCGCGGCCAGACGGAGAAACCCATCAAGATCACCCTGCCGGGCGCCTTCACCATGGCGAAGATGGCCAAGGACGAACATTACGGCGACCAGGAAGCGCTGATCGCGGCCTATGCCGACGTCCTGAACGCAGAGATCCGCGATCTCAAGGCGGCCGGCGCGGACGTCATCCAGCTCGACGAGCCGCACATGCAGGCCCACCCGGAGGAAGCGCGCCGCTTCGGCGTCGCCGCCATCGACCGGGCGCTGGAAGGCATCGCAGGACCGACCGTGGTCCATGTCTGCTTCGGCTATGCCTATGTCGTGAAGGACAAGCCCTCGGGCTACTCGTTCCTCGCCGAACTCGATGCCTGTTCGGCCGACGCCATCTCCATCGAGGCCGCGCAACCGAAGCTGGACCCGGCCATCGTCGAGCGCCTGCCGTCCAAGCGGATCGTCTACGGCGTGCTAGATCTGGGCGACGAAGCCGTCGAGACGCCGGAAACCGTCTCCCGGCGGCTGCGCGGCGCGTTGCAACACCTGCCGGCGGAACGGCTGATCGCGGCGCCGGACTGCGGGATGAAATACCTCGCGCGCGATGTCGCTTTCGGCAAGCTCAAGGCGCTGGCCGAGGGCGCGGCAATCGTGCGCCGCGAGGTATCAGGCGTCTGACCGTTCAGAACATCCCCACGACCACCATGACCGCCAGAAGGGCCGCCAGACCCACGGTGATGTAGATGAAGTTCTGCATCTCTCGGCCTCCACTCATTGTTCCCGCCTTCATTGGCCGACAAGGAAGGCGCGCTACGCTGATCCATTCATGGGGAGAGGTTGGCCGCCGGGCGGCGCGCTTCAATGAGCCACCGCCCACGTAAGCGGTGCGTCACATCCGCCGGACCGAGACGGTCTATTCGCCGGCGGGGCTGTAGTCGGTCGGCGTTTCGTCGGCCAGGGCCATGGAGCGGACGAAGTCCTCCATGTCCATCAGCGGGATGGCCTTGCTGTATTTCGCCAGCCCGAACGAGTCGGTCAGGTGGAGGTTCGCAACCAGGGCCGCGTCGTCCGGCATTTCGTAGATGTAGACCATGTCGTATTCGCCATAGCTGCCGAACTGGGCGATAGGCCTGCCGCCGAAATCGGCGATGGCCTTGCGGTGGATCGCGGCGCGGTCGCGCATGTCGGGGTTCTTCACCATGGCGCGTTTCTGGTCGTTTTCGTACTTGACCATGTAGAGGACGAGCTGGCTCATGACCCGCGCCCTCCCTATTCGAACGGCGCGAAGGCGGCCAGCATCCGGCCCGGCGCCTTCACATCGTCGGGGGCGTGCACGGGCTGGATGCAGACATGGTCCGCGCCCGCCTCGAAATGCGCGTCGACGACGGCCCGGATCGCCGCCTCGTCGCCATTGGCGACCATGGCGTCGAGGAAATGGTCGTTGCCCCCGTCGGCCAGCTCGTCTTCCGTGAAGCCCAGCCTGAGCCAGTTGTTGCGGTAGTTCGGCAACGGCATGTAGCGCTCCAGCTCCTTCCGGGCCAGGTGGCGCGCGCGCGCCTTGTCCGTCTCCAGGCAGATCTTCTGCTCGACGCAGAGCCACTTTTCCGGCCCCAGCGCTTCGCGGGCGCGGCGGGTGTGCTCGGGTGTGACGTTGTAGGGGATGGCGCCGGCGGTCATCTCACGCGCCAGGTCGAGCATCCTCGGCCCCAGCGCAGCGACAAAGGTCGTGCGCGAGGGATCGTCGAGGCCCGGTCCATCCTTGCCGCGCAGCGCCGTCAGATACTCCCGCATGGCCGCGAGCGGCTTGCCGTAGCTGTGGCCGCGCAGCCGCTCCACCATGGGCGCGTGGCTGACTCCGAGCCCGAGCATGAAACGCCCGCCGGAGATCGCGTTCAGCGTCATGTGGCCCTGACGGGCGGCGAAGGCGTCGCGGGCGTAGATGCTGGCGATGGAGCTGCCGACCAGCAGGCGCTCGGTCTGGCCCAGCAGGAACGCGCCCTGGGCCATGGATTCGTAGCCGACCGATTCCGGGTACCAGAGCGCGGCGTAGCCCAGCGCCTCCACCTGCCGCGCGAAACCCCTGAGCTGTGCCGCGTCGAACTTGTGCGTGGCGTACCAGACGCCCAGCCGGCCGATCTTTTCCATCGCTTCGCCTCCCCTGTTTCAGAGGGCGATGGTCGCCGCTTGCGCCGCGCGGTTCAAGCGGCGAGCGAGACGGGAGAGTTTCACGGGCGCGTGCTGCAACGTCTTCTGTCCGCGGAAGCTAGCCGGTCAGCCCTTCCTCCTGGGCCTTGATCTGCAGCGCGAGGTATTTCGAGTAGATGCGGCACTGCGCCAGACTGCCGGCGATGAACCACAGCCCCGGCTGGCCCGTGCGGCGGAACATGGCCCGTAGCTCCTGGTCCTCGCCGAAGCCCCAGATCGGTCCCACCCGGTCGGCCACCGCATCGCCGAACAGGCGCCGCACCAGCCATTCCTGTTCCCGGTAGCCGGTGGCCAGCACCATCAGATCGGCATCCCGCCGTCCGCCGTCGCGCAACATCATACCGCGCTCGTCGAAACACTCGATCTCGTCCCATTGCACCAGCCCGATCTCGCCGGCGGCGATCAGGTCGGAACAGCCGACATTGAAGTAATATCCGCCGCCGCGGGTCAGGTACTTGAACTGCCAGCCGGTATCGTCCTCGCCATAGTCGAGGCGGAAGCCGGCGCGTTCCAGCCCGTCGAGCAATTCCCGGTCGATTTCCCGGGATCTCGCGGTGAAGGCCTGGTGCGCCTTTCGCGCCAGCGCCAGTGGCGTGCTCGCGACGATCAGATCGCAATCCTCCAGCGGCGGGCCTTCGGAATAGAGCGCGTAGGGAAGCTGGGCGCTCGGCTCGATGTTGACCACCATGGTGGGGTTGCGCTGGACCATGGTGACGCGTGCGCCGCTGGAATGGAGATCCTGGGCGATGTCGTGGCCGCTGTTGCCCGTGCCGATGACGATGGCATGCCGGCCCGCGAAGTCTTCCCCGTCGCGGTACTCGGCGGAATGCATCACCGGCCCGTGGAAGTTCTCCAGCGACGGGATCTCCGGGCGGTCGGGAATGCCGCTGACGCCGGTGGCCATGATCACGTGGCGCGGGTTCATGGTCCTGAGCGAACCGTCCTCTCGGCGGAGCGAAACCGTCCAGCGGCCCGCCGCCGCGTCCCACTCGCCGCCTTCGAACTCGGTTCCGGTCCAGACGTTGAGCTCCATGGCCTCGGCATAGGCCTCGAACCAGCCCGCCAGCTTGTCCTTGGGGATATAGGTGGGCCAGTTGGGCGGAAACGGCATGTAGGGAAGGTGATTGACCTGCACCTGATTGTGCAGCGTCAGGGCGTGGTAGCGCTTGCGCCAGTTGTCGCCGACGCGCCAGTGCCGTTCGACCACCAGCGTGTCCACGCCAAGCTGGCCGAGGCGGGCCGCGATGGCGAGTCCGGCCTGGCCCGCGCCGACAACGATCGCCGCCGGATCGTGCTCCGCATAGGCGGCAGCCGCCTGCCGCTGGTCCAGCCAGTTCGGCCCCCGGAAATCGCGGGAATGGGACTGGCCGGTGGGGCGGTTGTCGCCCAGCTTCTCCTCGTGGCCCTTCAATTCGTCGAGTGCGGTGAGCAGGGTCCAGGCCCTGGGTTCGCCATCCGCGCCAGCGCGCAGCCGCAGAATGCCGGTGCCGACGCCGAGGCGGGTCTCGAAATCGAAGAATGCCTCGACGCACTCCGCGCCCGCGCGCTGCACCGTCCGCGGCGCTGTCCGGTCGCGTGCGGCCCGGAAGCCCGAGGGGCCGGTTTCAGTGGCGTGACCCGCCAGAGCGCCGGCGACGTCGGCGCGGCCGCTGACCGTTCCGATCGTCCATGTCAGCGCCACCACGTCGCGCCAATGGCAGTCCTCGGTGAACAGCGGCGCGATCGCCGCCGCCTCGCCCGAGGCCAGCGCCCGCTCGAAACGGCCGAGCCATTCGTCGATCGCATCCGTCTGCCGCGCGGGCGCCGTGTCGGCCATGCCATGTCTCCAGAACGTCTCCGGACAAGCCTAGGGAAATTGCGCCGGCCGACGCAACTCGTTGCACGCCGGCGGGGCATGCGTGGCCATTTTGTGGGCAGTGCCGGGTCCCCGATGGCCGCGTAGGTGCGGTCCCCACTGGTGCGGGTCTTGCAGCCGGTATGGACGGAAAATCCTGTGAGGGAGGGATCGGGAATGAACAAGCCGCCGACAGATGCGGGCAGGGCGCGGCGCCGGCTTGGCGCGGGCGACAGCTATCACTGGCGCGTCGACGAGACCGTTGTCGACATGGCGATGCCGCTTCCCGAGCCGCGCCGCGCCGCCATCGCTGCCGAGCCGCAGTCGGTGGTCTGCGACCTGAACCGAACCGCGCTGGTGGTCATCGACATGCAGAACGACTTCTGCGCCCCGGGCGGCTGGGTCGACCATCTGGGGCAGGATTACACGCCGGACAGGCGCCCCATCGAGCCCCTGAACAAGCTGATTCCGCCCCTCCGCGAAGCCGGGGTGCCGATCGTCTGGGTCAACTGGGGCAACCGGGCGGACCTGGCCAACATGCCGCCGAACCAGATCCACCTCTACAAGCCGGACGGATCGGGCATCGGCCTGGGCGAGCCCCTGCCCGCCAGCGGCGCACCCGTGCTGCAGAAGGACAGCTGGGCCGCCGCCATCGTCGACGAGCTCGACACCGATCCGGGCGACATCTTCGTCGACAAACACCGCATCAGCGGCTTCTGGGATACGCCGCTGGACAGCATCCTGCGCAATCTGGGCACGCGGTCCATCCTGTTCGCCGGGGTCAACACCGACCAGTGCGTGCTGCATTCGCTGACCGACGCCAACTTCCTGGGCTATGGCTGCATCCTGCTGGAGGACTGCTGCGCCACCACCTCGCCGGACTTCTGCACCGAGGCCACGGTCTGGAATGTCAGGAAATGCTTCGGCTTCGTCAGCGATTCCACGCGCGTCCTGGCGGCCCTGCGCGAGATGGAGGGCTGAGAACCCCGGCGCCCGCCGCGAAAGAGGCTGGCGCCGGCGCGCGCCGTTGCGCATCCTCGCCGGGCATCGGAATCGGGAACGGGTGGCGCGCGTGGCAAGGACGGCCGCCGGCAGACCGCCCGGGCGCGGCGGCGGCCGTATGACCCGGGTGGAACTGCTGACACAGAAACTCGCCGAGGACATCCTCGACGGCCGGCTGAAGCCTGGCGCGAAGCTGGACGAACAGGGTCTGGCCGACCGCTTCGGCGTCTCCCGCACGCCGGTCCGGGAAGCCATCGGTCAGCTGGTCGCCATGGGCATGCTGGAAAAGCGCCCCCATGTCGGCGCCGTCGTCCGCCAGGTCACGGCCGAGCGCCTGAGCCAGATGTTCGAGGTCATGGCCGAGCTGGAAGCCGCCTGCGCGCGCCTGGCGGCCGAACGGATGACCGCAGCCGAACTCGGCGAACTGCTGGCGCTGCACGAGGAGACCCGCATCGCCGTGGAGAACGGCGACCACGAGGCCTACGAGGTGCTCAACCGCCGTTTTCACAATGCGATCTACAGCGGCACTCACAACGACATGCTGGTGGACACGACCCTGGAGGCCCGCCGGCGGGTGGCGCCCTATCGCCGAGCCCAGTTCTCGGTCGCCGGCCGCGTGGCGGCCTCATACGACGAGCATGGCGACGTCGTGGCCGGCATCCGGCGGCGCGACGGCGAACGGGCCTATCAGGCCATGCGCGCGCATATCCGGACCGTGAAGGACGCTTCCATGAGCTATGTCGCGCAGACGCTCAATCTCGATACGGATCGATCCTGATTTATTATTTGAAATCAATATATTGAATTGTACTGCATACAAAATGCCGAATTCGCCGACACTGTGCGACCGAATTGTGCAGCGCACATATTTTCGCCATCGATCAGACCAGATCGACGTAATATATTGAATTCATTGAAATATTTACAAACCCTTCTGGCAGGTCGCGCCGAGGTGCTGCGCCCGCACTGCCGAAGGAACGGGCGCAGGCATTCGATAATTGCATGCAATATTTCCTAATCATTTGTTTTTTAATATGAATTTTTCTGGCCTGTTGCTTGCTAGCTCCACCTCAGGGTCGCGGCGTCCGCCGCGGAGACAGGGAGCAGAACAATGGACAGGCGCAACTTTCTCAAGCTGACGGCATACGGCGCGGGCGCGGTTGCGGTGCCGATGCTGGCGCCCTTCGGCGCGCCGCAGGCGGCGGGCCGCGCGGACACGCTGCTGGTCGTCGTCGGCAGCACCGTCAACAGCATGGACATCCACCGCGCCGGCACCAACCGGCCGAGCTATGCCATCGCGGTCAACCTGTACGACCGCCTGGTCGGCTTCGGAACCAAGACGCTGGCCGACGGCACGGAGATGTACGACTACCAGAATCTCACGCCGGAACTGGCCGAAAGCTGGGCGTTCGCGGCGGACGGCACTTCGGTGACCTTCAAGCTGAAGCCGGACGCGGTCTTCTGGGACGGGTCGCCGGTGACGGCCGAGGATGTGAAATGGTCGTTCGACCGGGCCGTTTCGGTCGGCGGCTTCCCGACCACGCAGATGCGCGCGGGTCTGCTGGAGAAGCCCGAGCAGTTCACGGCGGTCGACGAAAAGACCTTCCGCATCGATTTCCTGCGTCCCTCCAAGCTGACCATGCCCGATCTGGCCGTGCCCGTGCCGATCATCATCAACTCGAAAGTGGCGAAGGCCAACGCCACCCAGGACGACCCCTGGGCGACCGAGTACCTGCACCGCAATCCCGCGGGCAGCGGCGCTTTCATGCTGGAGCGCTGGGATCCGGGCCAGCAGGTGGTCTACAAGCGCTTCGACGACTGGAAATGCGGTCCCCTGCCCGGCGTCGAGCGGGTCATCATGCGCGAGATTCCCTCGTCCTCGACCCGCCGGGCGCTGCTGGAGCGCGGCGACGCAGACATCTCGCTGGACCTGCCGCCGAAGGATTTCGCCGAACTCATGGCCTCGGGCAGGTACACGGTGGCCGCGGCGCCGATCGAGAATTCGATGATCGCCATCGGCCTCGACACCACCTACGGCCCCTTCCAGGACAAGCGGGTGCGCCAGGCCGTGGCCTACGCCATTCCCTATGAGCAGATCTTCAAACAGGCCGCTTTCGAGCGCGGCATTCCCATGTGGGGCGGCGCATCCTTCGAGCCGGCCGACATCAGCTGGCCGCAGCCCTTCCCCTACTCGACCGACTACGACAAGGCGAAGGCACTGCTGGCGGAGGCCGGATACGCGGACGGTTTCGAGGTGCCCTTCGCCTTCAACCTCGGCTTCGCGCAGTGGTCCGAACCGATGGCCCTGCTGGTTCAGGAAGGACTCGGCAAGGTCGGCATCCGCACCGCGGTCGAGAAGGTGCCGGGCGCCAACTGGCGCACCCAGGTGCTGATCGAGAAGAAGTGGCCGATGCACATCAAGAACTTCGGCGGCTGGCTCAACTACCCCGACTACTACGCCTTCTGGGTCTATCAGGACGGGCGGCTGTTCAACTCCATGAAGTACCGCAACGAGACCGTCGAGACGGTGACCGAAGAGGCCCTGCATCTGCCGGTGGAGCACCCGGACTACGCGCCGAAGATCAAGCAGCTCATCGCCACCTTCTTCGACGAGGTGCCGCTGATCCCCGTCTTCCAGCCCTATCTGGACGTGGCGATGCAGCCGAATGTCTCGGGCTACAAGTTCTACTTCCACCGCCAGCTCGACGCCCGCTGGCTGAGCAAGGCCTGAGGGGGCGCGGCGCATGGCCCGGCGCTCGACCGTTGCGCTGATCGGGGGACGGCTGCTGCAGGCCGTCCCCTCGATCGCCGGCGTCATCATCGTCACCTTCATCCTGACCCGGGCCCTGCCCGGCGATCCGGCGGTCTACTTCGCCGGACCGGCGGCCGACGCCCAGTCCATCGAGCAGGTGCGCCAGGCCCTGGGCCTCGACCGCAGCCTTCCTGAACAGTTCCTGATCTATCTGGGCGACCTGTTCACCGGCGACCTCGGCCAGTCGATCAGCACCGGCCGCCCGGTGGTGGAGGAGCTGATCCGGCGCATGCCGGCCTCGCTGGAACTGACCTTCCTGGCGCTGCTCTTCTCTCTGTCGGTGGCGCTGCCGCTCGGGATCCTGGCGGCCACGCGCCCCAACAGCTGGATCGACCATCTCTGCCGCGTGGTCGTCACCGCCGGCGTCTCCCTGCCCGTGTTCTTCACCGGGCTGTTCCTGGTCTATGTCTTCTATTTCATCCTCGGCATCGCGCCCTCGCCGCTGGGGCGGATCGATATCTTCTATCTCGACCCGCCGCACGTGACGGGTTTCTTCACCATCGATTCCCTGCTGGCGGGCGACATCGACACCTTCGGCGCGGCGCTGGCGCAGCTCGTCCTGCCGGCGATCACGCTCGGCCTCTTCACCCTGGCGCCGCTGGCGCGCATGACCCGCGGCGCGATGCTGGCCGTGCTGTCGAGCGATTTCATCCGCACGGCACGGGCCTCCGGCCTGTCGCGGCCGACCGTGCTCTACACCTACGCACTCCGCAACGCGATGCTGCCGATCCTGACCACGCTCGGCATGGTCTTCTCGTTCATGCTCGGCTCCAACGTGCTGGTGGAAAAGGTCTTCGCCTGGCCGGGCATCGGCTCCTTCGCCATCGAGGCGCTGATCGTCTCCGACTACGCCGCCGTGCAGGGCTTCGTGCTCGCCATGGCATTCCTCTACGTGGCGCTGAACCTGGTGATCGACATCCTCTACACCGTCGTCGACCCTCGCATCGGACTGGAGGGCTGAGCCATGCGGGAGTTCCTGAAGCACCTGCGCTACATCCTGACCGAGAATCCGGTCACGCTGGTCGCCGGGTCGATCTTTGCGCTGCTGGTCCTGTTCGCGTTGTTCGGGCCCTGGATCGCGCCCTACGACCCGCTGGCAAGCTCCGCGAACGCGCTGCAGCCGCCCAGCGCGCGGCACTGGTTCGGCACCGACCAGCTGGGCCGCGACGTGCTCAGCCGGGTCATCGTCGCCACGAGGCTGGACCTGACCATCGCCGTGGTGGCGGTCGCGCTCTCCTTCATGGCGGGCAGCGTGCTGGGCTCGGCAGCCGGCTATTACGGCGGCTGGATCGACCGGGTCGTCGGGCGCCTGACCGACACCATCATGGCCTTTCCCCTGTTCGTGCTGGCCATGGGCATCGTCGCGGCGCTGGGCAACAGCGTCGAGAACATCATCTACGCCACCGCGATCATCAATTTTCCCTTCTACGCCCGCGTCGCCCGCGCCGAGGTCAACGTCCGCCGGGAAGCGGGCTTCGTCCTGGCGGCCCGGCTGGCGGGCAATTCCGACATCCGCCTGCTGGCGACGCAGATCTACCCTAATGTGCTGCCGCCGATGATGGTGCAGGTCTCGCTCAACATGGGCTGGGCGATCCTCAATGCCGCCGGCCTTTCCTTCATCGGCCTCGGCGTCCGCCCGCCGACCCCGGAATGGGGAATCATGGTGGCCGAGGGCGCCGGCTACATCGTCTCCGGCGAGTGGTGGCTGGCGCTGTTCCCCGGCGCGGCGCTGATGATCGCCGTGTTCTGCTTCAACCTGCTGGGCGACGGTCTGCGCGACCTGATCGACCCGCGCCGGCGCACCTGAGGAGGCGGCCATGACCGAACCGAAGGATCCCGTTCCCATCCTCTCAGTGGAGGGTCTGAGCGTCGACTTCAGGACCCGGGGCGGCGTCGTCCACGCCGTGCGCGGCGTCGACTTCGAATTGTACCGCGGCGAGACCCTGGGCGTCGTCGGCGAAAGCGGTTCCGGCAAGTCCGTCACCGCCTTCAACATCATGGGCATCCTGGAGGCTTCTGGCCGGGTGGCGGCGGGGCATGTCCGCTTCCGCGGCCTGGACCTGACCACCGCGTCGGAGCGGGCGCTGCGCGAGATCAGGGGCCGCGAGGCCTCCATGATCTTCCAGAATCCGCGCGTCGCGCTGAACCCCATCCGCACCGTCGGCGACCAGATCGAGGACGTGCTGCGCCGACACACGACGATCCATTCCCGCGACCTGAAGAAGAAGGCCATCGACGCACTGGATGCCGTGCGCATCCGCAATCCGGAGCTGCGTTACTCGGCCTATCCCTTCGAGTTGTCGGGCGGCATGTGCCAGCGCGTCATGATCGCCCTGGCGCTGGCCTGCGACCCGCAACTGCTGATCGCGGACGAGCCGACCACCGGCCTGGACGTCACCACCCAGAAGACGATCATGGACCTGATCCGCGACCTGGGACGGGAGCGCAATCTGGCCACCGTGCTGATCACCCACGATCTGGGACTGGCGAGCCAGTACTGCCAGCGGCTGGTGGTGATGAAATCCGGCGAGGTCGTGGAAGCGGCCGCCACGCTGGAGCTGTTCGCCAATCCGCAGCATCCCTATACGCGGAAACTCATCAAGGCGACGCCGCGCCTCGACAGCCGCCTCGAGGATCTTTCGGATGAGCCGCCCGCCAGCCGTCCGAGTCCGGTCGCCGCACCACCCGCCGCCGACGGGCCGCCGCTGCTGGCCGTGGAAAACCTGGTCAAGGAATTCAGCGCCGCGTCCGGCAGCGGCTGGTGGCGGCGGCTGACCGGCCGGGAGGCGGACGAAACGCCGCCCTTCCGTGCCGTCGACGACGTCAGCTTCCACCTCCGCGCCGGCGAAAGCGTCGGCCTGGTCGGCGAATCCGGCTGCGGCAAGTCCACGACCTCAAACATGATCACGCGCCTGATGGACCCGACCGCCGGCCGCATCCTGTTCGAAGGCCACGACCTGGCGGCGATCCCGGCGGCGGACTTCGCGCTCAGACCGGAACGGCGGCTGATCCAGATGGTCTTTCAGGATCCCACGGAGAGCCTCAACCCGCGGTTCAGCGCGCGCCGCTGCATCGCCGATCCGCTGATGCGTCTCGACGGCATGCGCAACGCCGCCGAGCGCGGGGCGCGCATCGTCGAACTGGCCGGCATGGTGGGCCTGCCCGAAGATCTGCTCGGGCGCTTCCCGCACCAGCTCTCGGGCGGCCAGAAGGCCCGCGTCGGCATCGCCCGCGCCATCGCGGTCGCGCCGAAGCTGCTGATTCTGGACGAACCGACTTCGGCGCTCGACGTGTCGGTGCAGGCGATCGTGCTCAAATTGCTGGCGGACCTGAAGCGCCGCCTGGGCATGAGCTATCTGTTCGTCAGCCACGATCTGAACGTCGTGCGCCTGCTCTGCGACCGGGTGATCGTCATGAACGCCGGCCGGATCGTTGAGCAGGGTCCGGCGGACGAAATCCTGTCCAGTCCGAAGGATGACTACACCCGCGCCCTGATCGAGGCCGTGCCGCACCTGGAGATGGACAGCGCCGCGGCGAAGGCCCGGCTGGCGGAGGAAGTCTCTTGAGCGTGCTGGACGATGAAATGCTGACCATCGAGGCGCTGCGCCGCGCCCTGCTGGCGGGCGATATCCGGCCCAGCGAGATCGCCGCTGAAGTCGCGCGCCGCTGCGACGCCGCCGACCCGGCCATCTGGATCAACCGCATGTCGGCGGACGCCCTCATTGCGGAGGGGCGCCGCCTCGACGGGCTCGACCCCGCGACGCACCCCCTGCTCGGCATCCCGTTCGCGGTGAAGGACAATATCGACGTGGCCGGCCTGCCGACCACGGCCGGTTGCCCGGCCTTCGAATATGCGCCGGAACGTGACGCGGAGGTCGTTCGGCGGCTGCGCGAGGCGGGCGCGCTGATCGTCGGCAAGACCAATCTGGACCAGTTCGCCACGGGCCTCGTCGGCGTGCGCTCACCCTATGGCGTGCCCGGCAACAGCTTCGATCCGGCCTTCGTCCCCGGCGGCTCCAGTTCCGGTTCCGCGGTGGCCGTGGCGAAGGGTCTCTGCGCCTTCTCGCTGGGCACGGACACGGCGGGTTCGGGCCGCGTCCCGGCGGCCTTCAACAACCTCGTGGGCTGGAAGCCGAGCAAGGGCCTGCTTTCGACCACGGGACTGGTGCCGGCCTGCCGCTCGCTTGACTGCATTTCCGTCTTCGCGCTGACAGCGGCCGACGCCGCAGCCGTCGCCGACATCGTCGCCGGCTTCGATGCGGCCGATCCATTCTCCCGCGCCATGCCGAAGGACGTCACGGGCCCGTCCGACTGGCGCGGCGCCCGCCTCGGCGTGCCCCTGGCGGCCAATCTCGACTTTTTCGGCGACGGCGATTGCGAAAAGCTGTTCCACGAGACCGTCGCCGCCGCGGAACGGCTCGGTGGCGAGCCGGTCGAAATCGACATCACGCCCTTCCTCGACGCGGCGCGGCTGCTCTACGAAGGGCCGTGGGTCGCCGAACGCTATATCTCGGTCCAGGAGTTGATCGAGCGCGACCCGGAGGCGCTGCACCCGGTCACGCGGGAGATCACGCTCGGCGGCCGTGACCCGAAGGCGACCGATCTGTTCCGCGCGGAGTATCGCCTTGCCGAACTGCGCCGCGCCGCCGGCGACATCCTCGCCGGGCTCGATCTGATGCTGCTGCCGACCGCGGGCACCATCTACCGCATCGCCGAAGTCGAGGCCGACCCGATCCGTCTCAACAGCAATCTCGGACGCTATACCAATTTCATGAACCTGCTCGATCTCGCAGGGGTGGCCGTACCGGCCGGGTTCCGGCCCGACGGCATGCCCTTCGGGGTGACTCTGGCGGCGCCGGCCTTCCATGACCGCCGCCTGCTGGCGCTGGCCGGCGCGCTGCATGAGGAGACCTCCCCCCTCATCGGCGCTGCGCGGTCCCCGCTCGCCGCGGCGCCTCCGAAACACGGCAGCGAAACGGACGTCCTCGAGATCGCCGTCTGCGGCGCGCACATGTCCGGCCTGTCGCTCAACGGCGAGTTGAGGGACCTGGGGGGAACGCTGGTCCGTCCGGCCAGGACCGCAGGGAATTATCGTTTCTATGCCCTCGCCGGCCCCGAGCCGGCCCGACCCGGACTGGTCCGCGTCCCGCAAGGCGGCGGCGCGGTGGAAGTGGAAATCTGGCGTCTGCCCGCGTGCGCGGTCGGCGCCCTGCTGGCGGCGATCCCCGCCCCCCTCGGCCTGGGGTCCATCGCCCTCGCCGACGGCGGAACGGTGAAGGGCTTTCTCTGCGAGGCCGCGGCCACCGGAGACGCCCGCGACATCACCGCTTTCGGAAGCTGGCGGCGCTATCTCGACGCGCGGCACAAAGGGAGCGCCGAACTTGCCGAAACCGCTGATTGAAGCCCGGCCGGGCGCCATCGAAATCGACCCGGCGCGCACGGCGCTGATCATCATCGACATGCAGCGGGACTTCCTGGAGCCCGGTGGCTTCGGCGAAACGCTGGGCAATGACGTCGGCCTGCTGGCGGCCGCCATCGGTCCGTGCGGGCGCGTGCTGGAGGCGGCGCGGCGGGCCGGCCTGGCGGTCATCCACACCCGGGAAGGACACCGCCCCGATCTCAGCGATGCGCCGCCGGCCAAGATCGAGCGCGGCGCGCCCGCCATGCGGATCGGCGACCTCGGCCCCATGGGCCGTATCCTGGTGCGCGGCGAGCCCGGTCATGAGATCATACCCGCGCTTGCGCCCGCACCGGGAGAGCCGGTGGTCGACAAGCCCGGCAAGGGCGCCTTCTACCAGACCGATCTGGAGCTGATGCTGCACAACCGGGGTATCGAGGCTCTGCTGGTCTGCGGTGTGACGACCGAGGTCTGTGTCCACACCACCGTACGCGAAGCCAATGATCGGGGATTCCGCTGTATCGTCGTCGGCGACGCCTGCGGCTCCTACTTCCCGGAGTTCCACGAGGCGGGGCTCAGAATGATCGCCGCGCAGGGCGGCATCTTCGGCTGGGTCACCGACGCCGCCGCGGTGGTTCGGGCGCTCGAGGCGGTGGAGACCGACTGATGGCCAAAGCGTTCGACGCCGAAACCCACATGCGCGCCATGGCGGCGGCGCTGGACCTCGGGATAACGCCCGCTCAGGAAGCCGGCGTCCGGCAGTTTCTGGAACTCGCCGCGCGGATGAACACGTTGCTGGAAGCCGCGCCCGTGCCTGCCGACAGCCTGGAACTTGCGCCGGTATTCACCCCGCCGGAACGGGACGCCTGATGCTGCCGCCCTACATGACCGCGGCGGCCATCGCCGGCCGTGTCGCCGCAGGCGAGATGAGCGCCGTCGAGGTCGTGCGCGGGCACCTGGAGCGGATCGAACGGCTCAACCCGCTGCTGAATGCCTATACCGATATCACCGCCCGCCGGGCGCTGAGCCGGGCCGCGGAGATCGACCGCAGGCGTTCGGCCGGCCAGGCCGTCGGTCCGCTCGCCGGCGTGCCCTTTGCGGTCAAGAACCTGTTCGACATCGAGGGTCTGACCACGCGCGCGGGTTCGAAGATCAACCGTGAGAACCCGCCGGCCCGCGCCGACGCGGAACTCGTCCGCCGTCTCGAGGCCGCAGGGGCCGTGCTGCTGGGCGCGCTCAACATGGGCGAATACGCCTACGACTTCACCGGCGAGAACGCTCATGACGGCGCCTGCCGCAATCCGCACGACACAAACCGCATGTCCGGCGGCTCCAGCTCGGGCAGCGGCGCGGCGACGGCGGCCGGGCTGGCGCCGATCAGCCTCGGCTCCGACACCAACGGCTCGATCCGCGTGCCCGCGTCCCTCTGCGGCATCTTCGGACTGAAGCCGACCTACGGGCGGCTGACGCGGCACGGCACCTTCCCCTTCGTCGACAGTCTCGACCATGTGGGGCCGTTCGCCCGCTCGGTGGGCGATCTCGCCCTCGCCTACGACGCCATGCAGGGCCCGGACCCGCGCGATCCGGTCGTCGCCGGCAGGCCGGCCGAGCCGATCACGGCCGATCTGGACAAAAGCATCGAGGGCCTGCGTATCGCCATCGCCGGCGGCTGGTTCGGCACCGGCGGCCTGCCCGACGCCGCGGCGGCGGTGGAAACGGCGGCGAAAGCTCTCGGTGCGGACCGGATGGTCGACGTGCCCGGCGCCGAAGCGGGCCGGGCCGCCGCCTTCATCATCACCAACGCGGAGAGCGCGGCCCTTCACCTGAACCGGCTGCGCCAACGCCCCGACGATTTCGACCCCGACACGCGCGACCGCTTCCTCGCCGGCGCGATGCTGCCGACCGGCTGGCTGGTGCGGGCGCAGCAGGTGCGGCGCTGGTATCTGGAG
This sequence comes from Minwuia thermotolerans, assembly GCF_002924445.1. Lineage (NCBI taxonomy): Bacteria > Pseudomonadati > Pseudomonadota > Alphaproteobacteria > Minwuiales > Minwuiaceae > Minwuia > Minwuia thermotolerans. Next base: position 57,785 of record NZ_PIGG01000065.1, on the reverse strand, counting down.
CAGGTCATGGCGCTGTTCCGCGAAGTCGACCTGCTGATCGCGCCCTCGACGCCGTTCAGCGCGCCCCTGATCGGACAGAAGACGATGAATCTGCGCGGCGAGGAGCTGGCGGTCCGGCCCAATCTGGGGCTATTCACCCAGCCGGTGTCCTGCATCGGACTGCCGGTCGCCGCTGTGCCCATCGAATGTGGCGCCGCGATGCCCGTCGGCGTTCAACTGATCGCGCCGCCCTGGCGCGAGGATCTGGCGCTCAGGGCCGCGCGTCATCTGGAACGCGAGGCCGCCGCCGCCGCCCGCACGCCGAAACTCTGAACGGCTACTTCCAGTAGGGCTGGGCCAGGGTCCGGGGCGCGCTCTGGCGGCCGACCAGGCCGGAGACGGCGATGAAGGCCAGCAGGTAGGGCATCATGATCAGCAGCGCGTTGGGCGCGTCGATGCCCAGCGCCGGCAGCTGGAACTGCAGCGCCGTCGCCGCGCCGAAGACCAGGCACGCCACGATGGTCTGGCCCAGCTTCCAGTTGCCGAAGATCACCGCCGCGATGGCGAGATAGCCCGCGCCGCGCGTCATCCCCTCGGTGAAGGTGTGAATGTCGCCGATGGAGAGGAAGATGCCCCCCAGCGCCGCAAGCAGGCCGGTCGCCATGATGACGCCATAGCGGATCAGCGTGACCGACAGCCCCGAATGAGCGACCGTCCGCGGCGCCGCGCCGGCCGCCTTGATGGCGACGCCCAGCCCCGTGCGGGCGAGCAGATACCATACCGCGATGGCGACCGGAATCACCAGATAGACCAGCCAGACCTGTTCGAAGATCGTCTGCCCGATCACCGGGATGTCGCCCAGAATCGGCGGGTTCCACTTGTCGAAGCCGGGAATGACCTCCCGCGAGCGCGCGCCGAACAGCTCGCGGTAGCCGAGCGTCGTCGCGCCCAGCACGAAGATGTTGATGCCCAGGCCGGTGACGATCTGGTTGGCGCGCAGCGTGTTGGTCAGGAACGCCTGCAGCAGCGACAGCGGAATGACAGCGACCAGCCCGCAGACCAGCCCCATGACAGGGCTGCCCGAGAGCGACGCGCCCGCAGCGGCGGCGAAGGCGCCGGTCAGCATCATGCCCTCGACCGACATGTTGAGGACGCCGGCCTTCTCGCTCAGCAGTTCGCCGATCGCGGCCAGCAGCAGCGGCGTGGCGAGCCGGATGGTCGAGGCCACGAAGACCGCCAGCAGTTCCTCGTTCATCGGCTCGCTCTCCTGTCCATCCAGTAGGCCGCGCCGGCGATCGAGATCACGATCAGGCCCTGTACGATCTGCACCAGCGCCGTCGGCACGCCCGCCGCCATTTCCATGGTGATGCCGCCCGAGCGCAGGAAGCCGAACAGCAGCGCGCCGGCAATGACGCCGGAAATGCGGCCCCGGGCCAGCAGGCCGACGACGAGGCCGTCGAATCCGTAGCCCGACGAGAAGCCCGTCTTCAGCGAGTGCTGTTCGCCCAGCAGCATGATCGCGCCGGCCAGTCCGCCCAGCGCGCCTGCGATGAACAGGGCCAGGACGGTCATGCGCTCGACCGGAATGCCCGCGCGGGCGGCGGCGATCGGGTTGAGGCCGACGAAACGGAGACGAAAACCGAATACGGAGCGCGCCAGCAGGACGGCCGCGACGACGGCGAGGATCAGGGCGATCACCACGCCGACGGTGACCGGCGCGGCGTAGGAGCCTGTCAGCAGCGGCACCATGGTCGATGCCGGCACCGTCGCCGATTCCGGCAGGGTCGCGGCGCTGGTCATGGGCTGACGCAGCAGGTCCGTCGACTGGACGCACCAGTAGACGATCCAGATGGCGATGAAGGAGAGCAGCAGGGTCGAGATGACCTCGTTGGTGCCGGCCCTGACCTTCAGCACGCCCGCCAGCCCGCCCCAGAGGCCGCCGGCCAGCGAAGCGGCCAGCACGGGCAGGATCACCGCGAGACCCAGCGGCAGGCCCGCGACCCCGCCATGCACCGCGACCGCCGTCGCCATGATGCCGCCCATGGCGATCTGTCCCTCGCCGCCGACATTGGTGAGCCCCGCGCGCGCTGCGATGACGAAACCGATGCCGACCAGGGCATAGACGGTGGCCCGGTTCAGCGACACCGAGATGGCGTAGGCCGAACCGAAGGCGCCCTGGCTGAAGGCGGAGATCGCCTGACCCAGCGACGCCCCCGTGGCGACGATCAGCAGGAGCCCCACGGCGAAAGCGGCGAGAACCGCCAGCACGGGGATCGCCGCCGGCGCAGCCAGGATCCGGCCCGAGACGGCCAGCGCGGCGCTCATGCGCCCTGTCCCGCCATCATGGCGCCGATGGCGTCTTTCTCGGACGGGTCGGCGGGGCGCTCGTTGACGATACGGCCGCGGTACATCACCAGCACCCGGTCGGCCACGGCCAGGATCTCGTCCAGTTCCGAGGAGATCAGCAGCACGCCCGCGCCCTTCTCGCAGGCGGCGCGGATCAGGCCGTAGACCGCCTCCACCGCGCCGACGTCGAGGCCGCGGGTCGGCTGCGCGGCCAGCATGAATTTCAGCCCCGGCATGGTCAGTTCCCGCGCCAGCACCGCCTTCTGCTGATTACCGCCCGAGAGGCTGCCGAAGCGGACGTCGGGCCCGGCGGCGCGCACGTCGAAACGCTCGATCAGGTCGGCGGCTTCCGCCCGGACCGAACGCCGGTCGATCAGCCCGAAGCGCGTATGCGCGCCCATCCTGTTGTTCAGCATGGTCTCGGCGAGGCTCATGTCGTCCGCGGCGGCGACCAGGTGGCGGTCCTCGGGCACGATGCCGACGCCGGCGGCCGTGATCCGGGCCGGCGTGGCTCTTGTCAGCTCACTGTCGCCGGCGAACCAGCGCCCCGCGCCCGGCTGCGCCAGACCGGCCAGGATATTGCCCAGTTCGCTCTGGCCATTGCCCTCGACGCCGGCGATGCCGACGATCTCGCCCGGCCGCACGGTCAGCGTCACATTGTCGAGCCGTTGCGCGCCGCCCGCGTCCCTGAAGGAGACGCCATCGACCTGCAGGGCGAGGCCGCCGCCGTCCGACAACCTGCGGCGGACCCTGGGCGAGGCCGTATCGCCGCCCATCCCCAGGGTCGACATCATCGAGGCGTCCAGGCTGTCCGCGTCGCGGCGGATCATCGCCCTGACCAGACGGTCGATCTCGCCGGCCGGGTTGTCGGAAGTTGTTGCGATGCGGCCCGCGCGCAGCACGGAGACGCGGCTGGCCACCTGCTTGATCTCGGCCAGCTTGTGGGTAACCAGAACGACCGCCGTGCCTTCGGCGGCGACCCGGCGGCAGGTTTCGATCAGGGCGGCGATCTCGTCGGGCAGCAGGACGGCGGTCGGCTCGTCCAGGATCAGCAGCCGGGGCTCGCGCATCAGGCATTTCACGATCTCGACGCGCTGGCGCTCGCCGATCGACAGGTCGCCGACGATGCGGAAAGGCTCGAGACCAAGACCGTAGAGCGCCGAGAGCTCCGCCAGCCGCGCGGCATAGGCGGCGCGGTCGACCCGGCCCAGCCCCCGGCCCAGCAGCAGATTGTCCACCACCGACAGCTCGTTCACCAGGCTGAAATGCTGATGAACCATGGCGATGCCGTTCTCCAGCGCCTCGCGCGGTCCGGCCGGCGCATAGGGCGCGCCTTCGAAACGCATCTCTCCTGACGTCGGCTGATGGACGCCGAAGATCAGATTGCAGAGCGTCGACTTGCCGGCGCCGTTTTCGCCCAGCAGGCAGTGGATCTCGCCCGCGCGGAAATCGATGTGGATATCGGTCAGCGCATCGAAACCGCCGAAGCGTTTGCCGACGCCGCGCATCGCGAACCGCGCGTCCCCGGCCACGGCCACAGGGGCCGCCGCCGGAGACGCCGTCACGGTTCCCGCGTCGGGTGTCACCCTTCCAGAACCTTGATCCTGCCGGTCTGGATGTCCGCCTTGATCTGCTCAAGCTTCTCCATCATCTCCGCCGAGCTCTCGCAGACCGCGATATCGGAGGCTTCCGGACCCATGGCGAGGCCGAAGGGCTTGTAGCCGGGCGCCCAGGAGCCGGCCATCAGCTCGTCGATGGCGTAGCTCACCTGGAAGCCGACGCCGGTGATCGAGTAGGCGACGTAAAGGGGATCGGAGCCGCAGCGGTCGGTGTAGCTGCCGATGATGTGGGTGCTCTTCTCCCGGGCCGCCTGCTCCATGCCGCGCAGACCGAGATTGAGGATGTGATAGTGCACGTCGGCGCCTTGGGCGATGGCGGCGAGCGTCGCCTCCTTCGACTTGGCCACATCGTCAAAGTCGCCGGTGTAGTTCTCGAAGTACTTGATATCGGGGTTGATGTAGCGCGCGCCGTTGCCGAACTCGGCGCCGGCGTTGACGATGGAGGGGATCTCCAGACCGCCGACATAGCTGACTGCGCCGTTCGTCGAGAGCATCGCCGCGGCGGCGCCGGCGACGAAGGCGATCTCGGCCTGCTTGACGTCGTAGCTGGCGATGTTGGCCGGGGCCTCGCCCTCGTTGCCGCCGACGATGGAGAAACTCGTGTCGGGGAAACGCGGCGCGATCTTGTAGATCGCCGCCTGGGTCTGGCCGCCGACGCCGATCACCAGTTCGTTGCCGATGGCGAGCTGGGTGATGGCCTGCTCCATGTCGGCGTAGTTGATGTTCTCGATCATCTGGACTTCCAGCCTGTCGCCGTACTTTTCCTGTGCGGCGGCGAGACCGTCATAGCCGGACTCCATCCAGCCCTTGTCCGACTTCGAGCCCGGAATGAGGATTCCGACCTTCTTCGCCTCATCGGCGAGCGCCGGTCCCGCGGACAGCATCGCGGCCGCCGCCGCCGCCATGAACATGCGTCGGGTGAAATTCATCTGATAGCTCCCTCTCAGGCCCTCGGGCGCGCCTGGCGCCGGGCGGTACGGCAACGCAGGAGCAAGACGCACGCCGGATATCAACACATTGAAAACAAGCCGTTTTTCGAGAACTCCAGCAAAAGGAAGGCCGGATTGCATACAATCTGCGCAGAACCCGGCCCCCTTCTGGCCAGAATTTCACCAGTGCCGGGAAATCAGGACCCGCCCCCGCCGCCGCGTTTGACAGCCCGTCACACAGCCCTCGATAGTTCCTGCTGCACTGGGCTGAAAATTCGGGAGGCCATTCATGCGCCCGTTCTCCGGACGCGGGATCGCGCGTGCACTGGCCGCATGCCTGCTGGGGCTGGGTTTCGTGACCACGGTTCGCGCTGCGGAACCGGTCACGGTTTTCGCCGCAGCCAGCCTGCGGAACGCGATGGACGCGGCGATAGCGGCCTGGCGAGCAGACACCGGGCAGCCGGCGATCGCCGCCTATGCCGGCAGTTCCGCTCTCGCCCGGCAGATACAGCAGGGCGCCCCGGCCGACATTTTCGTCTCGGCCAATCCAGACTGGATGGACGTTCTGGAACAGGATGGCCTGCTCCGCGCCGGAACACGTGTCGATCTGCTGACCAACGCCATTGTCCTGGTGGCGCATGGACGGCAGGCGGAATCGGTCGACGTGGGACCATCGCTCGATCTCCCCGCACTGCTCGGCGACAGACGGCTGGCAATGGCGCTGGTCGAGGCGGTGCCCGCAGGCATCTACGGCCGCGCTGCGCTGGAAAATCTCGGCTTGTGGGACAAGGTCGAGGCCCGTGTCGTCCAGGCGCCGAACGTCCGCGCCGCCCTTGCACTGGTCGCCACCGGCGAAGCGCCATACGGCATCGTCTACCGCACCGATGCAGCCGCCAGCGACAACGTCTCGGTCGTCGGAACCTTCGCCGCCGGGACCCACCCGCCCATCGTCTATCCGGCGGCCGTGACGGCGGAGAGCGGCAATCGCCACGCCGCAGCCTTCCTCGCGTTCCTCAAGGGCCCGGCGGCACGCGCGATTTTCGAGCGACACGGTTTCGGCGTGATCAGGTAGAAGGAAGCCATGGACTGGCTTGGACCCGACGCCTGGCAGGCGGTGGCGCTTTCGATCAGGGTCGCCTTCTGGGCGACGCTGGCGAGCCTACCGCTCGCGGTTGCGACGGCGCTGCTGCTGGCGCGGGGCCGGTTTCCCGGCCGCCAGATATTGAACGTCATCGTCCATCTGCCGCTGGTCATGCCGCCCGTGGTGACGGGCTATCTGCTGTTGCTGACCTTCGGCCGAAGGGGTGCGGTCGGCTCGTTCCTGGCCGAGCACTTCGACATCGTCTTCGCCTTCCGCTGGACCGGCGCAGCCCTGGCCGCCGCCGTCATGGGCTTCCCTCTGATGGTGCGGGCAATCCGCATCGCGGTGGAGGCGGTGGACCCGGGTCTGGAGCAGGCGGCCGGTACGCTGGGCGCCAACCGCTGCTGGGTCTTCCTCACCGTGACCCTGCCCATGATCCTGCCCGGCGTCATCGCCGGCGCGCTGCTCACCTTCGCCAAGGCGATGGGCGAGTTCGGCGCGACCATCACCTTCGTTTCCAGCATCCCCGGCGAGACGCAGACCATCGCCTCGGCCGTCTACACCTTCCTGCAGGTGCCGGGCGGGGAGCCGGCGGCGCTCCGGCTGGTCGTCGTCTCCATCGTCATCTCCATGGGCGCACTGCTGGTCTCCGAGACGCTGGCGCAGCGCGCCACGCGGCGGGTGAAGGGCCGATGAGCCTCTCGGTCGCTCTCCGCCACCGCTTCCCGGGCTTCGATCTCGACGTCGCCTTCGAGGCGCCGGCGGGCGTGACGGCCCTGTTCGGACGCTCCGGCGCCGGCAAGACCACCGTGGTCAACGCCGTCGCCGGCCTGCTCAGGCCACAGGCGGGAAGGGTCGCCGTCAATGGCTGGGAGCTGTTCGACACCGAAAGCGGCCACTGGCTGCCGCCGCACCGCCGCCGTGTCGGCTATGTCTTCCAGGACGGGCGGCTGTTCCCTCATCTCAGCGTGGCGCGGAACCTGCGCTACGGCCGCTGGTTCACGGGCAGACGCGCAGAAGACGACAGGTTTGACGATATCGTCGACATGCTGGGGATCGAGCCGCTGCTGGCGCGGCGGCCGGGCGCCCTTTCGGGGGGCGAGAAGCAACGGGTGGCGATCGGAAGGGCGCTGCTGGCCGCGCCGCGTCTGCTGCTGATGGACGAGCCTCTGGCCTCCCTCGACGAGGCGCGCAAGGCCGAAATCCTGCCCTATCTGGAACGCCTGCGGGACCGCACCGAGGTTCCCGTTCTCTATGTGAGCCATTCGGTGCCGGAGGTGGCTCGGCTGGCGACGACGGTGGTCACCCTGCGCGACGGCCGGGTCGCCGCCGCAGGGCCCGCGGCCAAAGTGCTCTCCGACCCCGACAGCATCCCCGACCTCGGTGTGCGGGAGGCGGGCGCGATCATCCCCGCGACCGTCGTCGTCCATCACGCCGATGGGCTGACCGAGTTCGAGGCGGCCGGCGGGCGGCTGCTGCTGCCGCGCATCGAGGCCGAGCCGGGGCGGCGCATCGCCGTCCGCATCCACGCCCAGGATGTGATCCTGTCTCGGACGCGGCCCGAAGGCCTGTCGGCGCTCAACATCCTCGCCGGCCGCGTCGCCGCGGTCCGCCGGGGCGAAGGTCCCGGGGTGATGGTGCAGCTCGACTGCGGCGGAGAGCGTCTGCTGGCGCGGCTGACGCGGCGTTCGGCCGAGGCGCTTGAACTTGCACCCGGCGCCCCGTGCTATGCCATCCTGAAATCCGTCGCCGTCGCGCGCGGGGACGTCTGGACGCCCATGTCCGGCTGAGCGTTTACGAGAGAGGCAAACATGGCGGTGATCGAGGAGACCCGCCGGGACGGCGTGCTGGAATTGCGCCTGAACCGGCCCGAACAGCTCAATGCGTTCAATGACGAGCTCTACAACGCCGCCGCCGCCGCGCTCGCCGCCGCCGCCGAAGACGGTTCGATCGCCTGCGTCCTGCTCACCGGCGCGGGCCGCGCCTTCTCCGCCGGCCAGGATCTGGCCGAACTGGCCGACGACCGCGACCACGAGAGCCGCATGAATGCCGGGTTCCGTCCCTTCATATCGACGGTCGAGTCCTTCCCGAAACCGCTGGTCGCCGCGGTCAACGGCGTCGGCGTCGGAATCGGCCTGACCGTCCTGCCCCATTGCGACATCGTGCTGATGGCGGAAAGCGCGAAGCTGCGCGCGCCCTTCGTCAATCTGGGCGTCACCGCCGAAGCCGCGAGCAGCCTGTTGCTGCCGGAACGGCTGGGCTGGAACCGGGCGGCGGCCCTTCTGTTCACCGGCGGCTGGATGGACGCGCGGGAGGCCGTGGCAAGCGGCCTCGCCCTGCGCGCGCTGCCCGATCACGAACTGATGGACGCGGCGCGCGAACTGGCCGCGCGCATCGCCCGCATGCCCGTCGAGTCCCTGATCGCCACCAAGAAGCTGATGCTGGACGCCCGGCTCGACGCGGTCCGCAATGCGCGCCGGCGCGAGGAGGCGGCGTTCTGCCAGCTGATCGGCGGGCCGGCCAACCTGGAAGCCATCGCCGCCTTCGGCGAGGGCCGGGAGCCGGATTTCGTCGGCCTGCGGAAGACCGGTGAAGGTAGCGCGACTCCTTGACGAATTCCCCGCCTCCGCGGGACATGCGAGAATCAATCCATCGATAGAGGAGGCAGCCTGATGAAGCGAAGATTCGGCTTCTCAGCCGCAACGATAGCCGTGACATTGGCCTGGACCAGTTCCGCCATGGCCCAGGGGTACACCCACGGCCATGGCGACTGGGGCTGGGGCCACATGCTCTTCGGCGGAATCATGATGGTGTTATTCTGGGGCGGCGTGATCGCGCTGATCATCCTTCTGGTTCGCTGGCTCGGCTCCAGCCATGGCCAGTCGTTTGCCGGCGGAAACGGTCAGCGTTCGAGCGCGCGCCATATTCTGGACGAACGCTTCGCCCGGGGCGAGATCGACCGCGAGGAGTACGAGGAACGCCGCCGGGCGCTCGACCAGTAGGCTGAGGCGGAAAATTTGGTGGCTGAGTTCCTGAACGGGCTCTCGGGCTGGGAACGGATCGCCGTCGCGCTCGCCCTGGCGGTGGCGGCGCACATCTTCGTCCGTGCCGTCCGCATGCTCAGCGCACGCGCCATGACCAGCGGCGTGGCCCGACGCTCCACCAAGACGCGGACCCTGATCAGCCTGATCACCAGCAGCGCGGTCTTCGCCCTCTACTTCACCGCCTTCGGTTTCGTCCTGAACGAAATCGGCGTGCCGCTCTCGACCTACCTGGCCAGCGCCTCGATCATCGGCCTGGCCGTGGCCTTCGGCTCCCAGGGCATGGTCCAGGACGTGGTCAGCGGCGTCACCATCGTCTTCACCGACCTGTTCGACATCGGCGACGTCATCGAGGTCAGCGGCCAAGTGGGCATCGTAGAGCGCTTCGGGATGCGCTTCACGGTGCTGCGCAACCCGATGGGGGCCGAGGTCTTCGTGCCCAACCGCAGCATCCTGAACGTCACCACCTACCCCAGGGGCTATGTCCGCTGCTTCATCGACGTCACCCTGCCCGAAGACGCCGAGAAGGGGGAACAACTGGCGCAGGAGGCGTCGCTGCTGGCCGACACGGCGCTCGAGCTCTATCCCGGCATCTTCCGGGCCCAGCCGGAAATCATGGCGCGCCAGACGACACGCACGGGCCGCAGTTTCGTCCGCATCAAGTTCCGCATCTGGCCGGGCCGCGGCGGACCTCTGGAAGGCCCGTTTCGCCAGGAACTGCTGCAGATGGCGAAGCGCATAGATCCCGACTACGCCGACTGGATGATCGCCGTGAACTTCGAGGTCGAGAAATACCGGCCGCCGCCGCGGGGCTATCGCGTGCCGGGCGACTGATTTCCTCGGTCGCCCGACGCGCCCGATTGCACTCCGCCCGGCGAACCACCATGTCTCGCGCCGCGTTCACCACAGCGCGCCCGCCGGGCCGCGCCTTCTTCGAATGGTCCCCTTCATGAGCTTCCTCGAACTCGCCGCCGGCCTCGTTCTTCTCGTTCTGGGCGGCGACATGCTTGTCCGCGGCGCCGTCGGCCTCGCCCGCCGGCTCGGCGTCTCGCCCCTGCTGATCGGCCTCACCCTTGTCGGTTTCGGCACCTCCATGCCGGAACTCGTCACCAGCGTGGAGGCCGCCCTGGTCGGCTCGCCTGGTATCGCCGTCGGCAATGTCGTCGGCAGCAACATCGCCAACATCCTGCTGATCCTGGGTCTCGCCGCGCTGATCCGGCCCGTCCAGGCCAGCCTGAACTCGCTGCGCCGCGATGGCGTGGTCATGACCATCGCCGCCATCGCCTGCGCCGCCGTGGTGCTGTACGGGGAAATGAGCCGACTGGTCGGCGTCGGTCTGATCGCCGGCCTCATCGTCTATCTGATCGTCGCCTATCGCGCCGAGCGCACCGTGCCCGGCCTTGCCGCCGAGATGGACCTGCCGGCGCCGGCGCCGCTCCGATCGGAGCGGTTATGGGTAGCCGGGCCGCTCTTCCTGGGCGGTCTGGCGCTGACGGTCTTCGGCGCGAAGATGCTGGTGGCCGCCGCCATCGACCTGGCGCAGCTGGCAGGCGTCTCGGAGGCGACGATCGGGCTCACCGTCGTGGCGATCGGCACCTCGCTGCCCGAGCTGGTGACCTCCGTCGTCGCGGCCATCCGGCGTCAGGGCGACGTCGCACTCGGCAACATCCTGGGCAGCAACATCTACAACATCTTCGGCATCCTGGGCGTCACCGCGATCCTGCAGCCCATCGCCGTGCCCGAGGTGATCGCGGCGTTCGACATCTGGGTAATGCTCGCTGCGACCGTGGCGATGATGGTCATGGCGGTTACCGGACTCCGGGTGAACCGCTTCGAGGGCGGCGCGCTGCTGGCCGGCTACATGGCCTATATCGGCCTGGTCGTGATCCAGACATAGGTCTGCGTCTCCCGCGCGGGCCCTCCCCGTCCTGACCGGTTTGCGGGACCCCCGGCCTGCGCTAGCCTCGCCTGCGGGGAGAAACCGGCTTCAAGGGGAGAAGAAGCATGTCGGCACTGGACCGGATCGATCCGGAATCGCGGGAGGGCCTGAAGGTCCTGCTGGAGGCGATGCCCGGCGGACTGAACGGCATTGCCGAGATCGGCGCACGGCGGCGGAAGCTGAGCGACACGATGCGGGAGATGACCGCCCACATCGAGCCGAACCCGAACGTCTCGATCGAGGACCGCACCATCCCCGGGCCCCAGGGCGCGCCGGACGTCGCGGTGCGCATCTACCGGCCCGTCGGGGCCGAGGGGCCTCTGCCCGCCGTCTGTTACATCCATGGCGGCGGCATGATCATGGGCGACCTCCAGATGGGCGAACTCTCCGCTATCCGCATGTGCGAGGTCAGCCAGGCCGTCTTCGTCTCGGTCGATTACCGGCTGGCGCCGGAGGATCCCTACCCGGCGGCGGTCGAGGACTGCTACGCCGCGCTGAAATGGATGGCGGGCAACGCCGACGAACTCGGCATCCGGCGCGACCGCCTCGCGATCAACGGCGGCAGCGCCGGCGGCGGACTGACCATCGCGACGGCGCTGATGGCCCGCGACCGCGGCGGTCCGGCACTCTGCTTCATGATGCCGTTCTATCCGATGATCGACGACCGCAACGAGACCCCGTCCAGCCACGAGATCGTCGACCTGGGCGTCTGGGACCGGTCGGGAAATCTCGAGGCCTGGGAATGGTATCTGGGCGGCAGGCCGGCTGACGGCTACGCCGCGCCGGCCCGGATGGAGAATCTCTCCGGCCTGCCGCCGACATACATGGACGTCGGCGACATGGACCTCTTCCGCGACGAGAACATCGCCTTCGCCCAGCGCCTGCTGCAGGCCGGCGTGCCGACGGAGTTCCACGTCTGGCCCGGCGCCTTCCACGCCTCCGAGACATTCGCGCCCGGGGCGAAGCTCAGCCGGCGGATCTGGGCGGCGCGGCTGGACGCACTGAAGCGCGCGCTGGGCGACTGACGGGACTGTCGCGCCGGCGCGGCTTCGGCTAGACAGCGGACATTCCGGACCAAGGGGAGCGAAAGAGATGTTCATTCAGGGCGCATGGACCGAGGCGGCCTCGGGCAAGACCTTCTCCGTCATCAACCCGGCGACGGGCGAGACCATCAAGGAGGTGCCGGACGGCGACCGCGAGGCGGCGAAGCGCGCCATCGACGCCGCCCACGGCGCCTTCCGCGACTGGGCCGGGACCACGGCCTATCACCGCGCCGAAGTCCTGCGCCGGGCCTACGACCTGATGATCGAGCGCAAGGAGCACCTGGCCCGCACCATGACCGAGGAGCAGGGCAAGCCGCTCCGCGCGGCGCGCACCGAGGTCCAGTACGGCGCCGACTTCCTGCTCTGGTTCTCCGAGGAAGCCAAGCGCAACTACGGCGAGACCATCCCCTCGCCGCGGGCCGACCAGCGATTCATCGTCCTGCACCAGCCGGTCGGCGTCGTGGCCGCGATCACGCCGTGGAACTACCCCGTCTCCATGATCACGCGGAAGGTCGGGCCCGCGCTGGCCGCCGGGTGCACGGTCGTGCTGAAACCGGCGGAGGCGACGCCGCTCTGCGCCATCGAGGTCTTCAGGATCCTGACCGAGGCCGGCGTGCCGGACGGCGTGATCAACCTGGTCACGGCCCTGGATCCGAAGCCCATCGGCGAGGAATTCACGACCAATCCGAAGGTGCGGAAGCTGACCTTCACTGGCTCCACCGCGGTTGGCCGCATGCTGGCAGGCCAGGCCGCGGCGAACATGAAGCGCGTCTCCTGCGAACTGGGCGGCCATGCGCCGTTCATCGTCTTCAAGGACGCGGACCCGGTTCACGCCGCCAAGGGGGCGCAGCTGGTGAAGTTCCTCAACACCGGTCAGGCCTGCATCAGCCCCAACCGGCTCTACGTCCACAGCTCCCAGGCCGACGCCTTCACCGAGACGCTGGCGGGTCGCGTAGGCAAGATGAAGGCGGGCTCCGGCTTCGACGAGAGCGTCGCCATCGGCCCGCTGGTCAATGCCGCCGCCGTCGACAAGGTGGCCCGTCAGGTCGACGATGCGAAGGCCAAGGGCGCGGACGTGGTCCTGGGCGGCCACCGTCTGACCGAGGGCGCGCTTGGCGGCGGTTTCTTCTATGCGCCCACGATCCTGCACGGCGTCAACGATACGATGGAGATCTACCGCGAGGAGACCTTCGGCCCCGTCGCGCCGATCATCCCCTTCGATGACGAGGAAGAGGCGCTGAGCCTCGCCAACGACACCCATTACGGCCTCGCCGCCTATGTCTACACCCGCGATATCGGCCGCGCCTTCCGCATGTTCGAAGGGCTGGACTTCGGCATCATCGGGATCAACGACATCAACCCGAGCGCCGCGGCCGCGCCTTTCGGCGGCATGAAGGACTCGGGCCTGGGCCGCGAGGGCGCCCGCGAAGGCATCGCCGAGTACCTGGAGACGAAGCTGGGCGGCTTCTCAATCTGAACGCCAGCGGACGTCAGCCGGCCTCTTCATAGGCCGGCTGTCCTCGCTGCCAGATACGGGACGCGGCCGCGCCGACGCCGGCGGCCACGATCAGGCCGACCACGATCCATCCGAGGAACGGAATCAGGGAAACCAGCGCCAGCGCCACGAGCCCGAGGACCGTCCAGCCCATGCGGCTCCGCGCCGAGACCGGGTCGCTCCGGCGCCGCCAGCGCCGGATGGCGAAGCCGGCCCACTGGGCGGCCACGGTGAGTCCGACAAGGGCGAGCAGGGCCGTAGTGAAGAACAGCGCCGCGCCAAGCGGGACGCCGAGAACGGAAGCGAACAGCAGCCCGGACGCCGCCAGGGCGATCATCAGGGTCGCCACGCCGCGGCCAAGACTGTTCCAGGGCCGCGCGCGCGCTGCGGCGGCGGCTTCACCGACCAGCGAGGGAAAGGCGGCCTGGATCACCACCACCAGCAGCAGGACGGCTACGGCCCAGGCGACGCCGATGACGAGGCCGATGCCGAATATGGTCAGGCCAATCCGCTCGATGTCCGGCAGGTCCATTTCGATGTGCCTCACGTCGCCTTCGATCACGGCGCCTGCGGCGATCTCCGGCGGCTGGTGGCTGCGGTAGATCAGGTCCCCGCCAATGCGGGCCGCCGGGCCGATGACGATCCGCTCGGCGCTGAGATCAGCCTTGCCGCCGACGCTTCCCTCGATCCGGATGGATCGTGCAGCCGCACGGAGGCTGCCGCCGACCACGCCCTCGACCTCGATCGTCTCGCCGACAGCCCGCACGTCGCTCTCGACCGCCCCTTCAGGGGCGATCCGGACCGTACCGCCGGCGGCCACGAGATCGTCGACGACCCGACCGGCGACGCGCACGGTGGAACCTGCAGCGATCATGTCCGCGACCACGCCGCCGTCCAGGGTGACCTCATAGCCGGCGGCGATCACGTTGCGGATATCGGCCCGCGTGAAACTGACATAACGGCCGGCGGCGAAGACATCGTCGGTCACCGTGGCGCTGACCTTCACCCGCCCGCCGACGAGAAACTGCATGTCGCCGTGCTCGCCGGAGAGTTCGACAACCTCCCGGTCGCGATCCGGCTCGGCGGCGGACGGCGCAGCGAGGGCAAGGAAGAGGACGGTCAGCACGAGGCCGGCGAGGGGGATGACCGGGAGGGAACGACTTAGCGGGGACATGGGACTCTCCTTCAAGAGTGGCGCCGCAGGAACCGGATCGTCGCTTCCTGATACCGCTGTCGCGCCACCACGGCCTTGACCTGTGTCAAGCCGGCGTCTCGGCGCCCAGGCGTAGGCCCGCCGCCTTGCCGCCGGATGCGCCGTCGGCGTATATGTCCGGATATCCGGACGCATGTTGACGTCCGGCAGGCCGGACGGCCGGGGGAGGAAGCGATGGCGTTCAAGGCGATCGGAGAGGCCGAGATCCGCCGCCAGGCGGCGCAGGCGATGATTGACCTGTTCGATTCCATGTACGAAGGCGCCTTCGCGGTCGACACCCGCGCCCGCATTTCATGGATGAACGACAAGTTCAAGGCGCTGCTGGGCTGGAACGGCGTCGACCTGGTGGAAGGCAAGCCGGTCGAGGACGTCATCCCCCATTCGGAAATGCGCCGCGTCCTGGATTCAGGACGGGCCGACCTTCTCGACATCATCGACCTCGGCAACCGGCAGCTCACCGTCTCGCGCATTCCGCTCAGGGGCGAGGACGGCCGCCTTCTGGGGGCCATGGGCGTGATCCTGTTCGACCGGCTGCAATCCCTGAAGCCGCTGGTGACGCGCTTCCAGCAGTTGCAGAGCGAACTGGAAATCACGCGACGTGAACTGGCGGAGAGCCGGCGCGCCAAGTACCGCTTCGGCAGTTTCGTCGGCGCGACGGAGGCCGTACGCCAGTTGAAGCGGCACGCCCGCCGGGCGGCAGAGCGCGACGCGGCGGTGCTGCTCTATGGCGAAACCGGCACCGGCAAGGAACTGCTCGCCCACGCCATCCACGCCGCTTCGCCACGGGCGCAGAAGCCCATGGTCCGCGTCAATGTCGCGGCCATTCCGGAAACCCTTCTGGAAGCGGAGCTGTTCGGCGCCGCCCCCGGTGCCTATACCGGCGTCGGCCGCCACGGCCGCGAGGGCAAGATCCAGCTCGCCGACGGCGGCACGCTCTTTCTCGACGAGATCGGCGACATGCCACCGCCGCTGCAGGCAAAGCTGCTGCGCGTCCTGCAGGAACAGGAGATCGAACCGCTGGGCGCCAATCGGGTGGTCGCCGTGGACGTGCGCATCATCAGCGCCACCAGCCGGGATCTGAAGGCCATGGTCGACAAGGGTGAGTTCCGCGCCGACCTCTACTATCGCCTCAACGTGCTGCCGATCACCGTGCCGCCGCTGCGGGAACGGCCGGACGACCTGCCGCTGCTCTGCGAGGCGCTGCTGGAGGACATGGCGCACCGGGCCGGCGGCGCGCCGCGCGAGGTCGCCGCCGACGCGTTCCCCCGCCTGGCCGCCTATGACTGGCCGGGCAATGTCAGGGAACTCCGCAATGTCCTGGAACAGGCCGCGGCCGCCGTCGACACGGATGTTCTCGGCCCCGACGATTTCGACGGCCTGCTGCCCCGGCCCCGATCGGCCGCTCGGCAAGTCTCGGCAAAACCGGCGGGGGAAATTCGCCCGTTACGCGAGGTGCTGGCAGAAGCGGAGGCCGCCGCTATCCGTCACGCGCTGGAACAGACCAACGGCGTCAAGGTCGAAGCGGCCCGGCGCCTCGGCATATCGCGGGCCCAGTTCTACGCCAAGCTCGCCAGCCACAGCATCATGTCCGAAACACCGGACAGATGGAAAACTGTCTGATCCGCCAGACAATCGGCAGCCACTACCTTGATTCCATTAAATGATTTCGCCGCATTTCTTGCATCCGTCTGGCAGAACGGACATCCGCCCTATCGACTTCACCGGGCAATGGCGGACCAAGTCATTGAAAAGATTGGCATCAATGTCATGGCACGCGGCTTGCCAACTGTTGTCCAGCCCCACGCCATGCGCGTGCGGCCGAGGGAGACAAGTGGAGGAAACCCAATGAGACGCTTGCTTGGCGCCGCCGCGATGGCCGCCACAATGGTTGGGGCCGGCATGTCGCTGGCCGACGACACCGTCAAGATCGCCCACATCTACGGCAAGACCGGTCCGCTGGAAGCCTACGCCCAGCAGTCGCACCGGGGACTGATGCTGGGCCTCGAGTACGCCACCGAGGGGACCATGGAGGTCCTGGGCCAGAAGATCGAGGTGATAGAGAAGGACACCCAGCTGAAGCCCGACCAGGGCCGTGCGCTGCTGGCCGAAGCCTATGGCGACGAAGAGGCGGACATCGCCATCGGCCCCGTGAGTTCGGGGGTGGCGCTGGCCATGCTGCCGGTCGCGCAGGAGTACCAGAAGATCCTGCTGGTCGAGCCGGCTGTGGCCGACAGCATCACCGGCAGTGCCTGGAACCGTTATATCTTCCGGACTGGCCGCAATTCTTCGCAGGACGCCATCGCAAATGCGGTCGCCATCGGCAAGCCGGGCGTGAAGATCGCCACCCTGGCGCAGGACTACGCCTTCGGCCGCGACGGCGTCGCCGCCTTCAAGGAAGCGCTGGCCGGTTCCGGGGCCGAGCTGGTGCACGAGGAGTACGCGCCCCAGGACACCACGGACTTCACCTCTCATGCACAGCGCATCTTCGACGCGCTGAAGGACGAGGAAGGCCGCAAGATCATCTGGATGATCTGGGCCGGCAAGGGCAACCCGCTGGGCAAGCTGGCGGCGATGGAGCCCAGCCGTTTCGGCATCGAGCTGGCCACCGGCGGCAATATCCTGCCCGCCCTGGTGGCCTACAGGGTCGTGCCCGGCATGGAAGGCGCCACCTATTACTACTACGAGATCCCGCAGAACCCGGTCAACGACTGGCTGGTGAAGACCCACCAGGAGCGCTTCGACAGCCCGCCGGACTTCTTCACCGCGGGAGGTATGGCGGCCGGCATCGCCATCGTCGAGGCCATCCGCAAGGCCGGCTCGACCGAGACCGAGGCGCTGATCAAGGCCATGGAGGGCATGGAGTTCCAGACGCCCAAGGGCAAGATGATCTTCCGCGCCAAGGACCATCAGGCCCTGCAGGAGATGTATCACTTCAAGATCGCAATCGAGGACGGCGTGGAGTGGGCCGTGCCCAAGCTCGTCGACGTCATCGAGATTGACGAGATGGACGTCCCGGTCCGGAACTAGGATCGCGCCGGGGGACCGGCCACCCCGGGCGCGGCTGCGCCCGGGGTGGCCGGTCCCGCAAGGGGGAGAGACGCCACGCCATGGCGAATGACCAGAAGCCGGTTGTAGAGACCCGCGGCCTGACCATCCGCTTCGGCGGCCACATCGCGGTCAACAACGTGAGCTGCGCCTTCGGGCAGGGCACGCTGACGGCGATCGTCGGACCCAACGGGGCCGGCAAGACCACCTACTTCAACCTGATTTCCGGACAGCTGCGGGCCCATGCAGGCCAGGTGCTGCTGAACGGCGAGGACGTCACCCGCCTGCCCGCCCCGGCGCGGACCCGACGCGGCATGGGCCGCGCGTTCCAGCTCACCAACCTGTTCCCGAACCTGTCCGTCAGGGAGAACGTGCGGCTGGCGGTTCAGGCGCGGAAAGGTCTGGGCTTCGACCTGCTGTCCATGGCCGCGCGCCACACGGAACTGACCGACGAGGCCGAACAGGTGCTCGAGCGCGTCGGCCTGCTGGCGCGCGCCGACGCCGCTGCCGCTTCCCTGCCCCACGGCGACCAGCGCAAGCTGGAGGTTGCCATCCTGATCGCGCTCGACCGCCAGGTGCTGATGTTCGACGAACCCACAGCGGGCATGAGCATGGACGAGGTGCCGGTCATCCTGGATCTGATCCAGCAGATGAAGGTCGACGCATCCCGCACCATCCTTCTGGTGGAGCACAAGATGGACGTGATCCGCACACTGGCCGACCGCATCGTCGTGCTGCATCACGGCTACCTGGTCGCCGATGGCGATCCCGCCGAGGTGATGAATTCGCCGATCGTGCAAGAGGCCTATCTGGGCACGGGGGTGGCCGACCGTGTCTGACGATGCCATCCTCCGTCTCTCCGGCGTCCACACCCACATCGGCCAGTACCACATCCTGCAGGGCGTGGATCTCCAGGTTCCCCGGGGCGGCGTATCGATGCTGCTGGGCCGCAACGGCGCCGGCAAGACGACCACCATGCGCACGATCATGGGTCTGTGGCGCGCCTCCGCCGGCGAAGTGGTCTTCGACGGCCAGCCCATCCATTCCCTGCCGACGCCGGCGATCGCTCGGCTGGGCATCGCCTACGTACCGGAGAACATGGGCATCTTCGCCGGGCTAACCGTGCGCGAGAACATGAGCCTCGCCGCCCGCTCCGGCCCGATGGACTCGGACCGTCTGGACTGGATCTGGGGTGTGTTTCCAGCGCTGAAGAAGTTCTGGGACTGGCCGGCAGGCAATCTCTCAGGCGGCCAGAAGCAGATGCTGGCGGTCGCGCGCGCGGTGATCGAGCCCTGCCGGCTGCTGCTGGTCGACGAACCCACCAAGGGTCTCGCCCCGGCCATCGTCGGCGCTCTGATCGACGCCTTCGGCGAACTGAAGCAGGAGACGACGATCCTGATGGTCGAACAGAGTTTCCACATGGCCGAGCGGATCGGCGACAGCGTCGCGGTGATGGACGACGGTCACATCGTCCATGCCGGGAGCATGGCCGAGCTCGCTTCCGATACGGAACTGCAGGGACGGCTTCTGGGCCTTTCGCTGGAGGGCGCGCTTTGAACATGATCAACCGCAATGACGAGGCGGCGCCGCGCACGCCGCTGATGGACCGTCTGACCGGCGAGGCGCTGCCGGTGCTGGCGCCCATCATCCTCGCGCTCGCCGCGTTCATGGCCATCGGCTCCCTGCCGACCTGGCTGACGCTGACCCTGGCCGGCCTGGCCATGGGCATGATGATCTTCGTCATGGCCTCCGGCCTGACGCTGGTCTTCGGGCTGATGGATGTTCTGAACTTCGGCCACGGGGCCTTCATCGCACTCGGCGCCTTCGTCGGCGTCACTGTGCTGCGAACTGTCTTTCCGGAGTATCTCGGCGCGGATTCGGTGGCACTCAACCTGATCGCGATGGTGGCGGCGATCGTCGCCGCGGCCCTCGTCACCGGGGCGCTGGGCTGGGTCTTCGAGCGGGTGATCGTGATGCCCGTCTACGGCCACCACCTGAAGCAGATCCTGATCACCATGGGCGGCCTGATCGTGGTCGAGCAGCTCATCCACGTGGTCTGGGGCCCGAACGAGATTCCGATCGAACAGCCGGCGACGTTGCGCGGCTCCTTCACCATGGGCGAGTTCGGCTTCGAGAAGTATCGCCTCTTCGCCGCACTGCTTGGCATCGGAATCTTTCTCGGTCTGCGCGCGGTGCTGAAACGCACCAAGATCGGCCTGATCATCCGTGCGGGCGTCGAGAACCGGGAGATGGTGGAGGCGCTGGGCTACCGCGTCACACTGGTCTTCGTCGCCGTCTTCGTGGCCGGCTCGGCGCTCGCCGGCCTGGGCGGCGTGATGTGGGGGCTCTACGACCAGCTCGTCTTCGCCCGGATGGGCATGGACAACATGATTCTGGTTTTCATCGTCGTCATCATTGGCGGGCTGGGCTCGGTCGAGGGCTGCTTCATCGGCGCCCTGCTGGTCGGCCTGGTCGCCAACTACACCGGCTACCTGGCGCCGACAGTCGCGCTGGGTTCCAACATCCTGCTGATGGTGGTGATCCTGATGTGGCGGCCGCAGGGCCTCTATCCCGTCGCCGGCAGCCAGTGAGGAACCAGAGATGCTGACACGACTCCTCTCCGGCGACCTGCCGCGCAGCACCGCCCTGACCGCCGTCCTGCTTGCGATCCTGGCCGGACTCGTCCTGGCGCCGTTCCTCTTCCCCGGCACGCGTTCGCTCGACACCGCCGCGCGCATCGCCATCTTCATCGTGCTGGTCGGCAGCTACGACCTGCTGCTGGGCTATACGGGCATCGTCTCCTTCGCCCACACCATGTTCTTCGGCATCGGCGCCTACGGCGTCGCGCTCTCGCTCACGAATTCGGGACCTGGCTGGGGCGCGGTGGGCGTCGGCGCGGCCGCGGGAATCCTGCTGGCAGTGGCCCTCGCCTTCGTCATCGGGCTCTTCTCGCTCAGGGTGAAAGCGATCTTCTTCGCCATGGTCACCCTCGCCGTGGCCAGCGCCTTCGCCATTCTGGTGTCCCAGACCTACCAGCTCACCGGCGGCGAGGACGGCCTCAGCTACGCCGTCCCGCGCGAACTGACGCCGGGCTTCAAATGGGCGGACGCGCGGCCCTTCGGGGTCCGGCTCGACGGCCGGTTGATCTCCTACTACCTTGTACTGACGGTCTCACTGGCGGCGTTCCTGCTGATGCTGCGCTTCGTCAACTCGCCCTTCGGCAGGGTGCTTCAGGCGATCCGCGAGAACGCCTTCCGCGCCGAGGCGGTGGGCTACCGCACCGTCCACTACCGCACCGCGGCGACCTGCCTCTCGGCCGCCATGGCGGCGCTGGCGGGCGTGCTGATGGCGCTCTGGCTGCGCTATACCGGCCCGCAGACGACGCTCTCCCTCGACATCATGATCGACATCCTTCTGATGGTCGTGATCGGCGGGATGGGGACGATGTACGGCGCGGTGATCGGGGCGACCATTCTCGTGCTGGCGCGCAACTACCTGCAGGGGCTGATGGGCGCAGCCTCCGACCTGACCAGCGGGCTGCCGCTGCTGCCGGAACTCCTGCAGCCGGACCGTTGGTTGCTCTGGTTGGGCGTGCTGTTCATCCTCAGCGTCTATTTCTTCCCGATGGGTATCGTGGGCCGCCTGCGCCAGGCGCGCTAGCCGGCGGTCGCGATCCCGTTCCGGAGCTCCGCGACGACCGCGGCGGTGCCGTCCGCGATTCCAGCGCCCTCTTCCGCGACATGCGGTGGACGAACAGCGCCGAGCACAGGACGAGGCCGACGATGATCGCTTCGGTGAGATCGCCGAAGACGGTGAGCAGGAAGATGGCGAGAAGAACCGCCGCGTGCGTGGCGCCATTTCAAAGAAGCATCTATTGTGTGAAACGCAGCTTCTGATGTCGGAACTGTCAATATCCTTGCATGCCTTCATCCGGGGACGGCGGAGATCGCCCGGTCCTGTTGACCGAGATCAATGCGAGGCGCACCAATCGCTTTTGAAATGCGCGCAACGAGGCGAATTGCGGCATGGAGGGCCTCCCCATCGACGCCGTCGCGGAACAAGCGTCCGACGAGATCGGTCTCATCCACGCCATACCGGGTCGCCTGCGATTCCGGGTGGGCGGTCTGCGCCGCCGGCCGGATCGGGCGGCGGCGCTCGCGCGGCGTCTTCAGGCCCTGCCGGACGTCCGGGAATCCAGCGTATCCGCCCTGACGGGCTCGGTGACGCTTCGCTGCCCGCCCGGCCTCCCGGCAGACGCGTTGCAGCGCCGGATATCGGCCGCCTGGCGCGAAACGCTTGATCCCCCGCCGCGGAGTCTCGGCGCCGCCGCCGCGGCTGAAGATTCGGCGGATGCGCCGCACGCCCCGGCGAACGAGGACGCCCGCACCTGGCATACGCTGTCCGTCGCCGATGTCGTCGCCGCGCTCGGCACCGACGGCGCCAGCGGGCTGACGCCCGAGGAAGCGCGATCCCGCCTTCAACGCCATGGCCAGAACCGGCTGGCCGAGCCACGGCGCGCCTCCCGGTTGGCCATTGCGGGTCGGCAGTTCGCCAATCTGCCCACCGGCCTGCTGGCGGGCTCCGCGGTGGTATCGCTGGCCACGGGCGGCGTGCTTGACGCCGCGGTGACGCTGGCGGTCGTGCTCGCCAATGCCGGACTGGGCTTCGTCACCGAATCGGGCGCCGAGGAGGCCATAGCCCGGATGACCGCGCGGCGACCCTACCGGGTACCGGTGCGCCGCGGCGGCGCCGAGATCGAGATCGATTCCCTGGAGGTCGTGCCTGGCGACCTCCTGAGTCTGCGGCCCGACGTTCTGGTGGCCGCCGACGCCCGGATACTGACGGCGGACAGGCTGACCGCGAACGAAGCCCTCCTGACCGGCGAAAGCGAGGCCCAGCCCAAGAGCGCGGCGGCGCTCGCGGACCCCCGACTGCCGCTCGCCGACCACGACAACATGGTCCACCACGGCTCCTTCATCGTCACCGGTCGCGGGAGCGCCGCGGTGACGGCGACCGGCCAGGCTACCGAGCTGGGCCGGATCGAAGCGATGGCCTCGACCGCAGCCACGCCGGAAACGCCGCTGTCGCGCGATCTCGGCCGGCTGGGGCGCCAACTCGTGCTGCTTTCGCTCACGGTATGCGGCGTGGTCTTCGTCGCGGGGTTCCTGCGTGGCCATGGCCTGTTGCAGATGCTGAAGAGCTCGGTGGCCCTGGCCGTGGCGGCGGTGCCGGAGGGCCTGCCCACGATCGCCACCACGACGCTGGCGATCGGGCTCAGACAGATGCGCGGCCACGGCGTCGCCATCCGGCGGCTGCAGGCGGTGGAAGGCCTGGGCGCGATGCAGGTGCTCTGCCTCGACAAGACGGGGACCATCACGGAGAACCGTATGCAGGCTGCCGCCTTCGCGGTCGGCGGGGAGGCGGCCAGCGAGCATCAGCCGGACGCGCGGGAAATGGACGCCACGGCGCCAGGCCGGCGGCTGCTGGAGGCCGCGGCGCTCTGTTCGGAGGCGGAGCCACCCGGCGCGGGCGGCGGTCCGCGCGGCTCGGCGACCGAATGTGCGCTGCTCGAGGCGGCGCTCGCGGCCGGCCTCGACGTGACGGCCCTGCGGCACTGTTGGCCGACGCGAGATGTCCGCTACCGGGACGAGACGCACCGCTACATGGTCACCCGCCATGAGGGCGACAGCGGGGTTCCCCGGACGGCCATGAAGGGCGACCCGCGACAGGTGCTGGAGCTCTGCGCCAGTCTTGCCCTGCCTGCGGGATCGGAACCGCTCGACGAGGCCGCGCGCGGACGCATCGCCGCCGAAATCGACGCCATGTCCGGCCGCGGTTTCCGGGTTCTCGGCTTCGCCGACGGCGACGGGGACCGTTTCGACTGGCTCGGCTGCATCGGCCTGAAGGATCCGGTTCGGCCGGAAGCGCGCGAGGTCATCGCCGCGCTCCATCGCGCGGGCGTGCGGCCGCTGATGATCACCGGGGACCAGGCCGCCACGGCGGAGGCCGTGGCCCATGAGATCGGCCTCTCCGGCAACGAACCGCTCAACGTGCTGGACGCGCGCGCCATCGACCGGATGGATGCCGAGGTTCTGGTCGGCCTGGCCCGGCGCACGCACGTCTTCGCCCGCGTACCGCCCTCGCGCAAGCTCGACATCGTCCGCGCCCTGCAGCGCTCGGGCCTGGTGGTCGGCATGACCGGGGACGGCTTCAACGACGCGCCGGCCCTGAAGGCGGCGGACATCGCCATCGCCGTGGGCGGCGGCGGCGCGACGGCGGCCCGCGACGTCGCGGACGCCATCATCGAGAACGGCGATCTGCGCGGCATCGTCGAGGGCGTCGAACAGGGCCGGACCATCGCCTCCAACATCCGCAAGGCGGTGCACTTCATGATCTCGACCAATCTCAGCGAGATCCTGGTCGTGCTGGCGGAGACGCTCAATCCCGGCGACCAACTCGAATCGCCGATGGAGATGTTCTGGCTCAACCTGGTAACCGACGTGCTGCCGGGCCTCGGCCTGGCGCTGGAACCGCCGGAGCGCGAGGTCATGTCGCTGCCGCCGCGGGATCCGAAGGAGCCGATCCTGACCATGCGGGAGTTGCGCCATGCCGGCCTGGAATCGTTCGTCCTGAGTGGCGGCACCATGCTGGCACACTTCTATGGCCTGTCGCGCTATGGCCCCGGGCCGCACACGCGCACACTGACCTTGACCAGCCTCGTCACCGCCCAGTTGCTGCACGCTTTCGCCTGCCGCTTCGACCGCTTCGTGCCGCTGGGAGGACGGGCGCTGTTCGGCAACCGGACGCTGAACAGGGCGGTCGGCGCTTCGTTCGCCCTGCAGACGCTGCCGCTGTTCTTCCCGCCCGTGCGCCGCCTGCTCGGTATCGCGCCGGCCCGGCCGATGGACTTCGCCATCGCCGCCCTCGCCGGCGCGGGCGCGTTCCTCGTCAACGAAACGCTGCTGGCCACCTGGAGCCGGCGCGGCGACACCGGCTGGGCGGCACGCCTGCCGGGACAGAGAGGCATCGGCATGCAATGAGAAACTTCGTCCTCACCTCCACTTCGGTCACCGACGGCCACCCCGACAAGCTCTGCGACCGGATCAGCGACGCCGTCGTCGACCGAGCGCTCACACGCGCGCCGGACGCCAGGATCATGTCCGAATGCGCCATCGCCAACGGCCTCGTCTTCATCTCCACCTATGGCGACAGGGCTCTGGGGATCGATCTGCCGGAACTGGTCCGGGAGGTCGTGGGCAGCGTGGGCTACGACGACCCGACCTTCAATCCGGCCAATCTGAGCGTTATCACCAGCACCAACCGTCTTCCCGCCTCGGTCGCCGAGCGGCGATCCGACGTCAATGCCACGGTGTTCGGTTTCGCCTGCCGCCAGACCCCGGAATTCCTGCCCTTGCCCATTGCCCTGGCCCACCGCCTCGCCCGGCGCCTGAGCGACGCGCGGCGCGAAGGGGCGCTGCCCTTCCTCTATCCGGACGGCCAGGTGCAGGTCGCCATCCGCTACCGCGAGCGGCGCGCCGAACGGGTCGACGGCGTGGCCCTGGCGACGGCCCTGACCTGGCAGGCGCCGGAAAGGCTGGAGGTCGAGAGGCTGCTCGAAGCGACGGTTCTCCGGCCGGAGCTGGAGGCGGACGGTCTGCCCGAAGCCGTCGGCGCTACGATCTCGATCAATCCGCCAGGGGCATTTCTCGTCGGCGGCCCGACGCGCCACGCCGGCCTGACGGGCCGGAAGGCCGATATCGATACCTATGGCGGCTATGTGCGCCAGAGCGGCGCGGCGCTGAGCGGCAAGGACCCCGGCCGCGTTGACCGCAGCGGCGCCTACATGGCGCGCCATGTCGCGAAGACGGTGGTCGCCGCCGGCATCGCCGAGGAGTGCGAGGTGCAGCTGAGCTACCGTATCGGCCTGGACTGGCCGGTCAGCCTTGCCGTCGATACGTTCGGCACGGGACGGTCGGGCGACGACGCGCTCGCCGATCGGCTGCTGGAAATGTTCGACTTCACCCCCCGCGGTATCGATGCGGCCTTCGGGCTCAGCGCCCTGCCGCGCCAGCGCGGGGGCCGCTTCTTCTCCGACCTCACGGCCTTCGGGCATATGGGCCGGCTGGACCTCGACCTGCCGTGGGAGCGCACGGATCGGGCCGGCGAACTCGAAGATCTCGCCTGAACCGCCTCAGCGCCGGGGCGTCCGGCGATCGGAAAGCAGCAGCGACAGGCCGTACCAGAGCGCCGTCGTCGCCGGGGTGGCGACGTTGCCGCGCGCGAGTTGCAGCAAGGCCATAGCGACGAGCGCCAGGGAGGATGCGTCGCGCAGATCGATGACGCCTTCCGAATGCCGCTCGATCACCCGGTCGAGCCGTCCGACCAGCCCCTGAGCCAGGAAGTGCAGCGGGATCTCCGGCCTTTCGGCGACCGGCGCCGCGATACGAAAGACGCCGGCAACTTCGGCGGCGGCGGCGAGCGCGCCGAAATCGCCGACATGGATCACCACCAGGCTGGCGCTTTCGGGACGCGGTTCGACATGGACGACATCCTCCAGCGCGCCGGCGCGCGCCGCGAGTTCCTTCAGGAAGGCGGCATCGCCCGCCCGGCCGGGAAATCTCAGCCGCGCGCGGACGCCGAAGCTATGCGCCAGGACGGCGTCCGGCATTTCAGCGTGCCCCGTCACGTCCCTGCTCCGCGCCGGGCGCCGCCGCCGGACCGCCCGCTTGGGCGGCGGAGCTTTCGGCCGCCATTTCCTGCTGCAGTTCCGAGGCCGCTTCGAAATAGGCGTCCTCCGCCGTCTCGCGGAGTTCGGCCATCGCCTCTCGGCTGCGGGCGTAGGACTTGATCCCGGCCTTCATCGCGGCGCGCAGAGCCGGCCGGGCCGAACGCGCGAGGCCGGGCAGAACCAGCGGCGCCACGATGCCGACGCCGATGCCGAACGCCAGTCCGCGCAGGAAATGCGAGTTCATGGTAAACCTCCGTTGCAATTCGGCCCGTTGCGGCGCGTCCGCTCAGGATGCGGAGCGTAATCGAAGACGGCGCCAGCGGGAACTGCCCCTGTTTCGCATAACCCGGTCCGCGAGGTCCGGGGTTGATCCATCTCAAGGATGACAGGTCTTCACGGAAATTCCGTTCCTGCAGAGAGACGTCCCACGAAGGGATTTGAGAGATCGGCCGAAATTCTCGCCCACGGGATCGGCGGTTGATTCAGGTCAAGGCCAGCGCACGCCATCGGGGCTTCAATAGAACTCTCGCGGTGGCGTCCCGAAGCGGAGGACCCGCCCCGCGAGAGGAGGCCGAGGTCCTGGCGGAACGCAAGGAACCACCCGGACGGAAGCGGCCCGTATGTGAAACATGCATCCGAAGGACGAGTGCCATGAACGATACTGCGAGCAAGATCCCGGTCGAGGCCGGAGCCGAGAAGAAGACCCCCGCCGCTGCGCCGACGACCTTCGAGAACCTGCGCAAGGAGATCGACCGCGTGTTCGAGAGCTTCGGCCGCGGCGACTGGCGCTTCCCCTTCGGCAGCCGCTACTTCGATATCGAACTTCCCGCCTTTCGCAAGGAAGCCTGGGGCATCGCCCCGGCAGTCGATATCAGCGAGAAGGACAAGGCCTTCGAGATCACGGTGGAACTGCCGGGCGTCAAGGCTGACGACATCGACGTCAAGGTCGCCGGCGGGCGACTGACCATCAAGGGCGAGAAGAAGGAAGAGAAGGAAGAGCGCGAGAAGGACTACTTCGTCTCCGAGCGCCGTTACGGGGCCTTCACCCGTTCCTTCCAGCTGCCCGAGGGCGTCGACGCCGAGAAGATCGAGGCCGAGAACATCGACGGCGTGCTCAAGCTGACGCTGCCGAAGACCGCCGAGGTCCAGAACAACACCAGGAAGATCAAGGTGAAGTCGAAGTCCAAATGACCGATCCGGGCGGCTGGCGATCCGGAGGGGATCGCCGGCCTCCCCTTCCGGGGCCGGCGGTGATTTTCCCGGCGATCGCAGACCGATCAGGGCCGTACCAGGGTCCAGCCCGTCTCGCTCAGTTCCAGCAGGTGCGCGACACCGGTCTGGACCACGTCGACGCCATCGAGAAGGGAAGGGCGGGCGCCTTCCGCCCGCGCCATGGTGTCCAGCGTATTGCCGCAGGCGACGAACCGGACATTGACCATGGACTGCATGAAGTTTTCCAGGCGCTCCCGGACCGGCGAGGTATCGGGGCGGAACATGTGAACCCCCGGGCCGAAGGCCACGATCTCGATGTCGACCAGTTCGCCGAGCGCGCTGTAGTGCCGGGAGACGTTGGCGGCGACATTCAGGACCGTGGTCATCTTCGCCGGATCCCGGTCGCTGAGCTGCAGCGCCAGAAGGTGCACGCCCTCCTCCGCCGCGGCCGGCCTGGCAAGACCCAGCGCAGCCAGGGCCGCGATCAGCAGGATCGCCTGGCAAAGCGCCGCGAGGGCTCTAGTCGACTGCGCCCGCACCGTCATTCGTCTCATCTCCATCCGGCGTCACGTCGAGAACACGAGCCCGCATGACTACCTTGGCGGGTTCCGGCTTGCAGTTCGTCATGCAGGGTTCCGCCTTCGCCGCATAATGCGCCTCCGCAGCCCTTTCGTCAGCGATGAAGTTGGGCTCGTTGGGCAGGCTGACCGAGGCGAAGTTCTCCCTGGAGAGTTCGAAATCCTCGTCGGTGACGACGTCGTTCAGATAGAGGATATAGGCCGTCAGTGCGTAGACTTCGTCATCAGTCAGCGACTGCGCGTCCCCGAAGGGCATGGCGCGATGGATGTAGTCGTAGACCGTCGAGAGATAGGGCCAGTAGGAACCGACGGTCTTCACCGGCCGCTCGGCCGTCAGCGTGTCGAAACCGCCGGCCAGCACCGGCCAGCGGCCGCGCCCCTCACCGAAGTCGCCATGGCACGAGGCGCAGCGCTCGGTGAAAATCGGCTCGCCATCCGCCACCGTGCCGCGGCCTTCCGGCAGGCCGGTCCCGTCCGGGCGGACATCGATATCCCACGCGGCGATCTCCTCCGCGGTCGCCCGCCGGCCCAGATGGAAGGTTCCATGCTCGGGCAGGGCCGTGTCTCGCGCCAGCGGCCAAGGCGCCTTGTCGGCCGGTGCGGCCTGCCTCGCGGGTTCAGGCTCGGCGGCGGCATCCTGCCCGGCCACCTGCCCCTCGGCCTCGAAAGCGGCCAGATAGGCGATGACGTCGGCACGGTCGGCGGCCTTGGGCAGGCCCGGAAACGCCATGCGGTTGCCCTTGATGAAGTCACGCGGTTTCGTCAGATAGGCTTCGAGGTTCTCGACCGTCCAGGTAACGTCGGCCTTCTGCATCGCGGGCGAGTAGCGGTAGCCCTCGACGGCGCCGGCCTCGCGCCCGACGACCCCGTTCAGATGCGGACCCAGCTTGTTCTTCGCTCCCTCTCCCACCGCGTGGCAGGCGGCGCAGCGCTTGAAAAGCTTCTCGCCCTTCGCCGGGTCACCATCCGCCAGCGCCGGTCCCGCCAGCAGGGCGACACCGAGCGCCGCAGCGGTCATGAACTCAGGAAACTTCGACATTCTCGCTCGTCCCGTCGGCTTTGACATGCCAGGTCTGGATGCCGTTGTTGTGGTAGATGGAGTTCTCGCCGCGGACGGCGCGAAGCTCGTTCTTGGTCGGCTGGACGAAGCCGTGCTCGTCGATGGCCCGCGACTGCAGCAGCAGTTCCGAGCCGTCCCAGTCGAGATCGAGATAGAAGCGGTGCAGGGCCTTGGTGAAGCTTGGCCCGTCGAGACGCGCTGTCCGCCAGTTGCGGCCGCCATCGATGCTCACGTCGACACGGGCGATCCGGCCGCCGCCCGACCAGGCGAGACCGGACACGACCAGCGGCCCGCGACCGTGCGTGACCGGCTTCTGCGGGCTTGGGCTGGTGATGACCGACTTCACGTCCATCTGCCAGGTGAAACGCCGCGCGGTGCCGTCGGCCAGCAGGTCGGTGTACTTGGAGGTCTCCTCGCGCTGATGCCAGGGCTGGTCGCCGACTTCCAGGCGCCGCAGCCATTTCAGCCACATGTTGCCTTCCCAGCCCGGCACGACGAGCCGCAGCGGATAGCCCTGTTCGGGGCGCAGCGCCTCGCCGTTCATGCTGAAGGCAACGAGACAGTCGTCCAGCGCCTTCTCCAGCGGGATCGAGCGCGTCATGGCGGAGGCGTCGGCGCCTTCCGCCAGCAGCCAGCGGGCATTGGTCCTGAGCCCCGCCTCTTCGAGCAGGTGCTGCAGACGGACGCCGGTGTACATCACGCAGTGAACCATGCCGTGGGTGTACTGGCACCCGTTGAGCTGCGCGCCGCGCCATTCCATGCCGGAATTGGCCGCGCATTCCAGAAAATAGACGTGGTTCTCGCGCGGGAAACGCCTGAGGTCTTCCATGGTGAAGACCAGTGGCGTCTCCACCAGCCCGTGAATCATCAGCCGGTGATCGGCCGGGGCGATCTCGGCGATGCCGCCGTGGTGGCGCTCGAAACAGAGGCCGTTGGGCGTGATGATGCCGTCCAGTTCGTGCAGAGGCGTGAAGTTGACGGAAGACTTCGGGTCGGCAGTCAACCAGGCCACGTTGCGGCGGACCACGTGGGACTCGTGGGCCGAAGGCGCGCCGTAGGGCTGCTCGTCCACCCCCGGGCCCAGATAGCGGTTCCAGTCCTGGATCTCAGTGATCAACTTCTCGCCACCGGCCGCCGCCGACCGCGCGGCAAGACCGCCCGCGGCCAGGCCGGCCCCCGCCGCCAGGCCACCCATCAGCAATTGCCGCCTGGACGGACCCGTTTCATCGGTCCCCTTCACGCCGGACCCTTTCGACATACGCGTCACTCCGTCTTCCTGTCGCCGTGTCATGTCTCGTCTCCGGAGCGGCCGCCTATCCGGCCACCTTCACCGAGCGGTTCTCCGGGATGTCGACCGTGGGGTGCCGCTTCAGGTGCGCCTCGATGACGTCCCATACGGGCGGCCCCTCCGTGCCCTCGTTGACCGATGCCCAGCCTGCGACGACGTAGTCGCGGGAAGGGTCGACCGGCTCGCCGGTGGCCAGCATTGTCATCTCGGAAATGCGCGAGCCGACGGGCTTCGAGGGATCGATCCGGTAGCCCATACCGCCGACGCGGACCATGTCACCGCCCTGCTGGTAGTAGGGATCCGGATTGAAGAGATTGTCGGCCACGTCCTCGAGGATGTCCTTGACCAGCTGGCCGCTCATCTTGGAGCGGTAGGCTTCCGGATAGGTCATGGCGCAGGCGTTGTGGACATCCTCCACCGTGATCGGCTGACCGGGCAGCAGCGACGTGCCCCAGCGGAAGCCCGGCGAGAGGGCGATTTCGGCGTCGCGCTCCTCGATCAGCGCACGGCAGATCAGGTCGTCGAAGGTGCCGTTGAAGTTGCCGCGCCGGTAGAGCAGCGTTTCGGTGTGCGCGAGTTCGCGTTTCAGTTCGGCCTCGTACGGGGCCCGCAGCCGGTCAATCAGCGCCGCCATGTCCGGGTCGGCCCCGATGATGTCGGAAAAGACCGGGATGAGCCGATAGCGGAAGTCCTTCACCGCCCCGTCGGCGATGTCGAGGTCGAGACGGGAGACGAACTTGCCGTTGGAACCGGATGCGATGAGCAGCGTGCTCTCGCCCACGTGCACCGCCTCCGGCAGGGCGTCATGGGTGTGACCGCTGAGGACTACGTCGATGCCCTTGACCCGCTGCGCCAGCTTGCGGTCGACGTCGAAGCCGTTGTGGGACAGCAGGACGACGACGTCGGCGCCCTCCGCCCGCGCGGCCTCGACATTGCGCGCGACTTCCTCCTCGCGAATACCGAAGCTCCAGTTGGGAATCATCCAGCGCGGATTGGCGATGGGTGTATAGGGAAACGCCTGCCCCAGGACAGCGACACGCGCGCCGCCGCGCTCGAAGATGCGATAGGCCTCGAAGGCCGGCTCGTTCCATTCCGCGTCGTAGATGTTGCCGGCCAGCAGCGGGAAGTCGAGCTGCTCGATGAGTTCGTTTACCCGGTCGGTGCCGTAGGTGAACTCCCAGTGGCCCGTCATCGCGTCCGGCGAAAGCGCGTTCATCGCCTCCACCATGTCCGCGCCGCGGGTCGCGTTCGCGGTGTAGCTGCCCTGCCAGGTGTCGCCGCCGTCGAGAAACAGCACCTTGCCTTCGCGCTCGGCCCGGAGCCGGTTGACGATCGTCGCCACCCTGTCGAGCCCGCCCATGCGCCCGTATGTCCGGGCCAGCGCGGCGAAATCGACCGACGTCAGAGCATAGGCGTTCGCGCTGCCGGGCGCGATCCCGTAGGCCTCGAGAAAGGCCTTGCCGGTGATGTGGGGGGGAAGGCCCGCGACCTCGCCCACGCCGATATTGACCGAAGGTTCGCGGAAGTAGAGCGGCTTGAGCTGCGCATGGATGTCGGTCACGTGAAGCAGCGTCACATTGCCGAAATCGTCCATGGCGAGCAGGTCGTCTTCGGACAGGGACTGCTGCGCGGCGGCCCTGGTCCACCCGCCGGTGATCCCCGAGCCCGCGATGGCGCCAAGCGCCACGGAGGCCAGCAGGAATTCGCGTCTCGAAACCATTTCTTTCCCCATTTGCCGGCCGCATCGTCCCTCCCCGGACGCGGCCCGCCGAACACTTGCCTGGAACCGGCGGCGTGCCGGCGGTCCAGGGAGCCGCCGGCGCGCCGCCGCGTGCTACTGGCGAACCGCCGGCGTCTCGACCGAAAGCCCGGTGCCACGCCAGGTGACATAGACTTCCAGCGCCATCAGTTCGTCGGAGAAGGCCGCCGGGAATTCCGCGCGGGTATCCCGGATGCAGCCGCGGAACCGGTTGTGCAGCGACACCATGTTGGCCTGCTTCAGACGATAGGTCGGGAAGCCATTGACGTTGCCCTGGCTCAGATGGTCGGCGCGGATGTATTTGCCGTTGTATTGTTCGTGGCAGGATGCGCAGGCGAGGTTCAGCTGGCCGGTCCGCTTGTAGTAGAGATCCTTGCCCTTCTCCCACCAGCCCTGCATGTCGCCAGCGGCGAGGTCGATGCCGAGCGGGTCGCCCAGGGATTGATGCTTGATGAAAGTGGTCAGCGCCTTCTGCTCGGCCGCGTCGAACTTGTAGGGCTCGGCCTTCATGTTCTTCTCGCGGCAGTTGTTGATCTGCAACTCGACATTGATCGGGCGGCCTGCCTCCGCATCCCATTTCGGGTAGCTGGCGCCGACGCCCTTCATGCTCTTGGACGCGTCGCCATGGCAAGAGGCGCAGGACTTCCCGGCCTCCCCCTCCACCTTGTTCCAGAGTTCCTCGCCGCGCTCGACATAGAGCATGCCGGGGTTCTGGAATGAGTCCGCCTCCAGCATGCGGGTCTCGTCGGTTCGGAAGAGCCAGCCGGAAAGCACCTCGTCGAAAGGCATGCCCTCGGCCGCCTTCGTCCGAGTGGTCATGTGAATCTCGCCGTCGATGACCAGATCGTCATTCACAGGCTCTGCGCCCGCCGGCGCCGCCAGCCAGCCGGCGGCGGTGATTGCCGCCACGGCCGCCCAGATGAGCTTCGTCTTCAGCACCTTGGTTTCCTCCTGAGTTGTCCCGGGCGCGATGTGACCCCGCGCCTTACTTGACCGTGATCGGCGCCTCGTGCGTGTAGACGGAGCCATCGTCGTCCACCCAGGTGAACTTGAAGGTGCCGCTTTCCACGACCTTGGCGTTGAACTCGAAATAGGGGTTCGCCGAAATCGCCGGCTCGATATCGCAGGAGAACACCGGCTGGCCGTTGAACTCGCAGCTGAAGCTGTTGATGATCGAGCGCGGGATCGGGTTGCCCTGCTTGTCCTTGCGCTGGCCCGATTCCATCGTGTGGTTGATCAAGGTCTTGATGGTGATGACTTCGCCGGCTTCGGCCGACTTGGGCACCTTCACGCGGGGTTTGGAGTTGGCCATGTCTGTTTCCTTGTCTGCCGGTCAGCCGCCGCAGCCGCCGATGGTCACCTTGACCTGCTTGCGGTCGATGTAGGCGGAGCCGTCGTTCATCCGCGCAACGGCGATCACGTTCTGGGTCTGCGCCAGGCGCATCCGCGTGGTCGCCGCGGCCACGCCGCTCGACGGCGTGAAGTTGAAGGTCGCCACCGCCGGATTGGGGTTGCCGTCGGCCACCAGCATGACCGCTTCGACATAGGAGTCGGGCGTCATTTCGCTGTCGACCGAGACCGAGATCGGAACCGTATTGCCGTTCTCGGCGATTTCCGGCGCGGTGAGAGTGATTCGCCCTTCCTGGGGCGCCTTGCCGCCGGTGAAATCCATGAGCCGCTTCTCGGCCGCCGCCGCGTCGGCGGAGGCCGGGCCGGGGACGAATCCCAGTCCGGCGAAGGCGACGGCGCCGGCGGATAGCGCGAGCGCCTGACGTCGTGTCAGTTCCATTCGATGTCTCCTGATGGAATGGGCGGTCACTTCAGCGTGGCCAGATAGGCGACGATGCTTTCGACCTGCTCGGCAGTGAGGATGGTCTTGCCGACGAGGTCCTTGCGCACGTTCTCGCCGACTTCCAGCGAGTAGAAGCCGGGCATTACCGTGTCCGGACCGAACACGGCCTTGGAATTGGCCACGATCGCCCTGAGCTGCTCCGGGGTCCAGCGCTCGGCGACGCCGTCCAGCGGCGGGCCGACCTCGCCATGGAAGAGCTGTTCGCTCATGTCGCCGTTGACATGGCAGGCCAGGCAGTTGCCCAGCTTGCGGTCGGCGAAATACTTCCGTCCTGCGGCCGGGTCGCCCGCCGCGCTGGTCAGCGAACCGGCGACTTCCCCGTCGACGAACTTCACGGCGCCGGGCGCCACATCGCCCGCGGCGGCTACGGACGCGGCGACGCAGAGACTCGCCGCGGCCAGCATGGTCCTTACCGAAATCATTTCAGGTCGTTTCCTCTCGCTGCAGGTGCAGCCCGTTCCGGGCCGTTCTCTTTCGTTCTTCCACAAGCGTAACGGGCCGCCCCAAGGCCATCAATGCATAAATTGTAATTCTTGCATATATTGTGACGGATCAGTCCGTGTTCTGCACACCAGCGGCCTCGCGCTCGCGGATTCGCCGCGCGTGGAAGCGTTGGAAATCCTCGTCGGTTTGGTATCGTTTCTCGCGGACCCAGGTGAACATGTCGAGGAAGGTGCCCTTGCGGAAGGCGCCGGGCATCGCCGCCACCGCCGCCTGGCTGGCGCTGAGTTCCTCTCCGGCCGTCTCCGGCATGAACAGGATCGTCGGGGTGAAGACGATCCCCCACTTCCGGCCGGCGGTCTTCTCGGTCAGCGTCTCGCCGTCGAGATCGACGACTTCCTCGTCGCCGTACAGGTTGTACTGGACCACCAGGTAGTTGGCCTTGATGTAGTCGCGGACCTGCGGATCGCTGAGCACCTCCTCGTGCACCTTCTTGCAGTAGATGCAGCCGCGCTGCTCGAAGATCAGCGCCAGCCGCTTGCCCTGCGCGGCGGCGTCCGCCATGTCCTCGCGGATGTCGCGGAAGGTAATGGCGAACCAGTCCTCCTTGTGCAGGCCGTCCTCGCCCAGCTTGGCCGCATGCGCGCCTGCCGCCGGCAGGACCAGAGCGAATGCGAGAAAAAGTCGCGTCAACATGGATCGTCTTCTCATCCGAGTTCTCCGAAAGCGGGGAAGGTTTCCAGCAGCCAGGTGGCGATCGCCGCCATCTGGCCGGTCATGAACAGCACGCCCGTGACGATCAGCACGGCGCCCATGACCTGCTCGACGCGGTGCATGTGGCGGCGGAAGCGCGTCACCCAGGCGACGAAACGGCTGGCGAAGACCGCGGCCAGCACGAAGGGGATACCGATACCGATGGAATACGCCGTGAGCAGTCCGGCGCCGCGCAGCGCGGTATCCTCGGTACCGGCGACGAACAGGATAGCCGCCAGCACGGGGCCGACGCAGGGGGTCCAGCCAAAGGCAAAGGCCAGCCCCATCACGTAGGCGCCCAGCATGCCGGCCGGCTTGCGCACCACATCCATCCGCGCCTCCCGGAACAGCAGACCGATCCGGAAGATCCCAAGGAAGTGAAGCCCCATGACAATGATGATGGCTCCGGCGGCGATGGAGAGAACGTCGAAATAGCGCGCGAGGCTCTGCCCGATCAGACTGGCAGTGGCCCCAAGGGCGACGAAGACGGTGGTGAACCCCAGGACGAAGGCGATGGCCGCGGCGATGATCTGACGGGAAGCGGCCGAGGTCCGCGCATCGCCCCGGAACTCCTCGAAGCTCAGACCGGCAAGATAGGCGAGATAGGGCGGCACGATCGGCAGGACACAGGGGGTCACGAAGGACAGCAGTCCGGCCAGCAGCGCGCCGCCGATGGTGGCATCCAGCATTTCGATCCGATTCCTGCCCCAGATTCAGCCGGGTCCACCCACGCTCGCGGCGGCCTAGCCCTTGTCATATTCAATATCCAATATATATTAGAGTTTGAATATATGAAATGCGCAATGGGCCCATGCGGAGATCGTTGATATCCGGCGTGATTGCCGGCCTGCTTGTCTGGGCGTCGCTCGCATGGCCAGCGGCTGCCGGGGCGCTCGAACTGGTCATGCTGGAGCGGCCCGGCTGCGCCTGGTGCAGGCGTTTCGACGCGGAGATCGCGCCGGCCTATCCCCTGACGGCGGAGGGCGCCCGCGCGCCACTCCGGCGCGTCGACGTCACCGGCTCCTGGCCCGGGGACCTGGCCGGGGTCCGCCGCGAACGGTTCACACCGACCTTCGTCCTGGTCCACGAAGGGGTCGAAGTGGACCGTCTGCGCGGCTATCCCGGCGACGAATTCTTCTGGTTTCTGCTGGGCGAAATGCTATCCCGGCTGCCTGACCCGTCTCCCGGCGGCGGCGTCAGGAAGGACTGAGACAGACACCGACGGGACAGCAGCATGGACGAACACTCGACCCCGCCCGACACAGAGGATATGGCGACGCTGATGCAGACGGCGCGGCACGCCAGCGATCTGCTCAAGGCGCTGTCGCACGAGAGCCGCCTGATCATCCTTTGTATCCTTGCTGACGGCGAACGCTCCGTTTCCGAACTCGAGGATCTGCTTGAAATGCCCCAGGCCGCGGTTTCCCAGCAACTGGCGCGCCTGCGCTTCGATAGACTTGTGTCAACGCGGCGCGAGGGGCGCACGATCTATTATTCGCTGGCCGACGATGAAGTCGAACAGCTCGTGGGGATGCTCTACGAGTTCTTCTGCAAGCCGGCCAGAGAGCGGATGCGCCGAGAGGGATATCCGGACCGGCGCCGGCAATGACAATCGGGACGGCCGCCGCGCAAAGAGTTGCGTCGTGTCGGCATGCTGCCCCACGGGGAGGCGAGAATGCTGGATTCGGAATGGTGGCTGCCTGTCGGGGGCGTCGCCGTCGGCGCGATCATCGGTGCGGCGGCGCGCCATGACCGCTTCTGCACCCTGGCGGCGCTGGAGCGGCACTGGTATGCGGCCGACAGCACCGGCGTCAGAACCTGGGTTCTCGCCGCGGCGTTCGCGATCGTGGCCACGCAGGCGCTGGTGCTGGGCGGCGTCATCGATCTCTCCGGCTCCTTCTACCTGACGACGGAGTTCGGCTGGACCGGCGCGATCCTCGGCGGCCTCGCCTTCGGCTTCGGCATGGCCCTTGTCGGCACCTGCGGTTTCGGCGCGCTGGTCCGCCTCGGCGGCGGCAGCCTGCGCTCGCTCATCGTTCTCGTGGCACTCGGCCTGTCGGCGCTGGCGGCACAGCGCGGCATGCTGGCCATCGTGCGGATACATGCCGTCGACGACCTGGCCATCGATCTCGGCTTCGCCGGCGACCAGTCCCTGGGCGCCATCGCCTCGGCCGCAGCGGGCGCGGATCTCCGCCTTCCAGTCGCCGTCGCCGCTGCGGCGCTGCTGTTCGGCTGGGTCTTCGCCGATCCCGGCTACCGCCGCCGGACCGGACATATCCTCACTGCGGCGCTGGTCGGCCTCGGCATCACGGTCGGCTGGGCGATCACGGCGACCGTGTCGGAAAGCGCAATGGCGCCGGTACAGATCGAGTCGGCCTCCTTCGTCGCCCCGCTCGGCGACACGATCCTCCATGTCATCGCCTTCACCGGCGTGTTGCCGGACTACGGCGTAGGTCTCGTCGTGGGCGTAGTGCTCGGCGCCGCGCTGGTCGCCTGGCGCCGCCACGACGTCCGCTGGGAAGCCTGCGACGACGCCCGCGAACTCGGCCGCCACCTTATGGGGGGCGCGCTCATGGGCGTCGGCGGCGTTCTGGCCCTCGGCTGCACCATTGGCCAGGGGATGAGCGCTGCGTCGCTGCTGACGCTGTCGGCGCCGGTGACCATGGCCTCGATCATCATCGGCGCGCGCCTCGGCCTCGCCTATCTGCTCGAAGGTTCGCCATGGCGAGCACTGCCGTTCACTGCGGAGCCTATCGCCGGCCGAGCCCGCCGGCGCAACTGAAGGGAAGGGAAACCCCCATGAAAACTCTTGCCGCCACACTTGCCGCTGCGGCGCTGCTCGCGGCCGCCGCAACCGCGCCCGCCCGCGCCCAGGACGACGGAGCGCTGGTGAGCTTCGAGGTGATGAAGCCGGATGTGGCGTTGCGCCTTGCGCAGGGCGCGCTGGAGCGATGCCGCGACGAGGGTGCCCAGATCGCCGTCGCCGTGGTCGACCGCTTCGGCGTCCTCCAGGTCGTGCTGCGGGACCGCTACGCTGGCGCCCACACGCCCGAGACCGCGCGGCGCAAGGCCTGGACGGCGGTCAGCTTCCGCAACGACACGCTGGCGCTCGCCGAGGTGGCGAAGCCCGGCGGCGAGGCCTATGGCGCCAACTTCATCGAAGACGCCCTGATGCTGGGCGGCGGCGTTCCGGTCGAGGCCGCCGGCAGCATCGTGGGAGGGGTCGGCGTCTCCGGCGCGCCTGGCGGTGCGCTTGACGACGCCTGCGCCCGCGCCGGGATCGAAGCCGTGATGGACGATCTGGCCTTCTAGGCGTCGGTCTGCCCGGCCGGGTGCGGCCGCGTCAGGATGAACAGCGCCACCAGGCCGAGCACAGCGGCCTGGATCGCGATCACCGTGCCCGAAAGCCCGGCCGCCCAGCCTCCGGCGAGCACAGCCAGCATGGCGGCGACCGCGATGACCTTGATCCGGGGCGCGATGCAGCCGCCCTCGCGCCAGTGCGCGATTGGCGGGCCCAGCCTGGGATGCCCGGTCAGCCAGTCGTGCAGACGCGGGCTGGACCGCGCGAAGGCGAAGGCGGCGAGCAGCAGGAAGGGCGTCGTCGGCACCAGCGGCAGGACGATGCCGGCGATGCCGCCGCCGAGCGAGAAGAACCCCAGTCCGAGATAGAACACGCGCATCGCCGACCTTCAGATCCGGAAACGGGCGGCCCCGCCAGGGGCCGCGCCACCGTCCGATTCCATAACTGGTGACTGGCCACGGCATTTGTCCAGCGGCAAATCGCCCGCGGAAACCGGCAGGCACGGGCACCGGCGTCGAGCTCCACCGCATTTGCGCCCGCGCAAATCGCCTCGCCCCCTTGCGTGAAAGCCTGTTCCGGTGAAGGCGGCAATGCGGCCGCCTGGTCAAGGAGGTTCGAAGCCATGCCGACCCGTTCGCTCACGCGTCTCTGGGTGGCCCTCGCGCTCATACTGGTGGCCTCGTTCAGCACGCTGCTGCTGCTCGGACGGGAGATCCACCGGGAGGCGCCGCCCATCCCCGAAGCCGTTCTCAGCCTGGACGGCGCCACGATATACACCAGGGAAGACATCCAGACCGGCCGTCAGGTCTACCAGTCGATGGGCGGCCAGCAGGTCGGCTCGATCTGGGGCCATGGCGGCTATCTCGCCCCCGACTGGTCGGCCGACTGGCTGCACCGGGAGGCGGTGACGCTGCTCGACATGTGGGCGGCGCGTGAATACGGCAAGGCCGGTTTCGATGCGCTCGACGCCTATCAGCAGGGTGCGCTCAAGGAACGCCTGAAGCAGGAACTCAGGGCCAACACCTACGATCCGGAAACCGCATCGATCTACGTATCCGAGGACCGTGCAGCGGCCATCCGGACCGTCGCGGCGCATTACGTCGGCCTGTTCGGCGACGCAGCGGCGCTGGAGGCGCTCAGGGAGGACTACGCCATCCCCAACGGCGCGATTCCGGACCTGGAGCGGCGCCAGAAGCTGGCGGCCTTCTTCCAGTGGGCGGCCTGGGCCACCACGACCGAACGGCCGGACAGCGACGTCACCTACACGGCCAACTGGCCGCACGAGCCGTTGGTCGGGAACGCGCCATCGACGCCGAACATCGTCTGGTCGATCGCCAGCATCATCCTGCTGGTGGCCGGCATCGGCGCACTCTCCTGGTGGCACGCTGCGCGCAAGCACGAGCCCGCGCCCGTACCTCCGACCGAGGATCCGCTCGGACTGCTGAACCCGACGCCCTCCATGCGGGCGACGGCGAAGTATTTCTGGACCGTGATCGCCCTGTTCTGCGCCCAGATCGCGCTCGGCGCGATCACCGCGCACTACGCGGTGGAAGGCCATGATTTCTACGGCTACCCGTTGTCCGAGATCCTGCCCTACGCCGTGACCCGAACCTGGCACACGCAGCTCGCCGTGTTCTGGATCGCCACGGCCTGGTTGGCCACAGGCCTCTACCTGGCCCCTGCGCTGGGCGGACGCGAGCCGCGTTTCCAGAAGCTCGGCGTCGATCTGCTCTACGTGGCGCTGGTGCTGGTCGTCGTCGGATCGATGGCCGGTGAATGGCTGGGCGTGCAGCAGGTCCTCGATCTCGACACCAACTTCTGGTTCGGCCATCAGGGCTGGGAATATGTCGATCTCGGCCGCTTCTGGCAGATCGGACTGTTCACGGGCCTGATGCTCTGGCTGGCGCTGGTGGGCCGGGCGCTCTGGCCGGCGCTCAGCCACAAGGGCGAAGCGCAGCCGCTGATTGTCATCCTGTTCCTGTCGACGGTCGCGATCGGCCTGTTCTACGGGGCCGGCCTGACCTGGGGCAAGCACACCCATCTGTCGATGATCGAGTACTGGCGCTGGTGGGTGGTGCACCTGTGGGTCGAGGGCTTCTTCGAGGTCTTCGCCACCGCCGCCATCGCCCTGCTGACCGTCAAGCTCGGCCTGGTCCGGGCCCGGACGGCCAACGGCGCGGTGCTGTTCGCCACGGTGATCTTCCTCACCGGCGGCGTGCTCGGCACCCTGCACCATCTCTACTTCTCGGGCACCACCACCGGCGTCATCGCCGTCGGCGCGGTGTTCTCCGCCCTGGAAGTGGTGCCGCTGGCGCTGGTCGGCCACGAGGCCTACGAGAACTGGAAGCTGACGAAGTCGGCCCCCTGGGTGGAGACCTACAAGTGGCCGCTCCTGTTCTTCGTCGCGGTCGCCTTCTGGAACCTGGTGGGCGCCGGCCTGTTCGGCTTCCTCATCAACCCGCCGATCTCGCTCTACTACGTACAGGGCCTCAACCTGACGGCGACCCACGCTCACGCCGCCCTGTTCGGGGTCTACGGCCTGCTGGGCATCGGCCTGATGCTGTTCTGCCTGCGCGGGCTGTTCCCGCGCACGGCCTGGAGCGACCGGCCGCTGGCCTGGTCCTTCTGGCTGCTCAACGGCGGCCTGGCGATGATGGTGCTGATGAGCCTGTTCCCCGTCGGCATCGCCCAGGCCTGGGCGAGCGTTTCGGAGGGGCTGTGGTACGCGCGCTCGGCGGAGTTCCTGCAGCAGCCGCTGATCCACTTCCTGGTATGGATGCGGGTGCCCGGCGACATCGTCTTCAGCGCCGGCGCCGGCGTGCTGGCGGTCTTTGCCGCACGGCTCGCCTTCGCCCGGCTGAGACAGCCCCGGCCTGCGGCGACCGTTGACGCCGCAGTCGAACCCGGCGACTGAAGACGAAGAAAGGCGCCAGCGGCGGTTCGGCCGGGGCCCGCGCCCCGGCCGTTCCGCATTTTGCAGGAGAGACGAACATGGACGACCTGACCATCGCCCGCGCCATCCACGTTCTCGCCGTGGTCCACTGGATCGGCGGCGTCTTCATGGTGACGGCGGTGATCCTGCCGGCCGTGCGCCGTTTCGCCGAGCCGTCGCGCCGGATGGAACTGTTCGAAGCGGTCGAGGGCCGGTTCTCGGCGCAGGCGAAGATCTCCGTCGCCCTCGCCGGCCTCTCCGGGTTCTGGATGACCTGGCGGCTGGACGCCTGGCATCGCTTCGCGGAGGCGGGCTTCTGGTGGATGCACGCCATGTTCGCCGTCTGGCTGGTCTTCGCGGTTGTCCTGTTCGTGGCGGAGCCGCTGTTCCTGCACGACTGGTTCCGCCGCCGCGCCCGGACCGCGCCGGAGGCAACCATGGCGCTGGTGCAGCGATTTCACTGGACGCTGCTCACCGTCAGCCTGATCGCCACGGCCGCCGCCGTACTCGGCGCCCATGGCACGATCTGAAGCGGTCAGCCTCTCAGGAATTCGTGCATGGCCTGGCGGCCCGCGTCGGATTCGGAGAACCGCCGCCCCCAGATCATGCCGCCGTCGACCAGGATGTCCTGCGCGTTGATATAGCCCGACTCGTCGGACGCCAGATAGACCGCAGCCCATGCGACGTCGTCGACAAGGCCGGCCCTGGGGATCGGCGTCGCCTTCGCCAGGCGGTCCTTGACCTTCTCCGCCGTCCCTTCGGATGCGGCGTCATCCATACCCGCGAACTTGGCGAAGATGTCGGTCGCGATGGGGCCCGGCGAGATCGAGTTCACCCGCACGAAATCCTCGCCCAGCTCCAGCGCCGCCAGCTTGGTGAAATGCACCACCGCGCCCTTGAACAGGCTGTAGACCATCGAGGAACTGAACCCGGCGCGGTAGCCGGCGACCGAGCCGTTGTTGATGATCGAACCCGCCTGCTGCGCCCGCATGATCGGCGCGGCGTATTTGGTGCAGGCGAAGACGCTGCGCAGCAGCACGTTGTATGCGGCGTCCAGATCGGCCAGGTCGATGTCCTGCACCCGCCCCAGTGCGGCGGGTCCGCCGGCATTGCTGAACAACACGTCCAGCCTGCCGTGCCGTTCGGCCGTGCCCTCGATCAACGCCCTGACGTCCGCTTCGTCGGTGACGTCGCAGCGCACGAAACTGGCGCCGTGGCCGATCTGCGCCGCCGCCTGTTCCCCCAGATCGGCTCGACGCCCCGACAACACCACCGTCGCGCCCTCCGCCGCATAGAGTTGCGCGGTGCGAAGTCCCATGCCGCTGGTCGCGCCGGTCACGATCGCCACCTTGTTCTTCAGTCTGTCCGCCATCCCGTATTCCTCCCCGGTCCCCGTCGATGGTGCGGTCGCCAGTCTGGCCGGCGGCGCGGCGCGAAAACATCCGAAAATTTGTTCTGGCTCAAATCGCCTGCGGATGGCGCCGCTAGGCTGGATATCGATGGCGGCCGGCAAGTCCGCCTCGAGCCATGGGAGACGGCCATGAACGCGATCACGATAATCCAGGACGAGCACAGGCGCATGGGGGCGGTGCTGACCTGCCTGACGCAGCTCTCGCGCGAGCTGCTGGACCCGGAGGTGCAGCCCGATCTGGCACCGTTCGAAGCCATTCTCGCCTATCTCGAGGCCTTTCCCGCGCGCTTCCACCACCCGAAGGAAGAAACCTACCTGTTCAGGGCGCTGGACGCCCGCGCGCCCGACCTGAAGCCGGTTCTCGACACCCTGCGCGACGAGCACGACCAGGGCGAGCGGCGGCTGGTCGATCTGGAGCGCGCGCTGGAGCGGCTCAGGACCCGGCCCACCGAGGAGGCCGGGAACTTCTGCAAGGCCGTGGACGACTATGTCGCCTTCGAGAAGGCGCATATCCGCCTGGAGGAAACGGAAATCCTGCCCCAGGCGGCCAGCCGGCTGACCGCCGAAGAACTTGCGGTGCTGGAGGACGCCTTCCTCGGCAACGAGGATCCGCTGTTCAGCGCCGGCCGGCAGCGGAAGTACAGGGACCTGTACTCCTATGTCCTGGCCGCCGTACCGCAGCCCCACGGGTTCGCCGACCCCTGGAAGCGCCAAGCTGCACCGCTCCGCGCCTGAGAGAGCATCGGAAGGAGAGTGAACATGGCGCGCCATGGCGACAGATCGGAAGGCGAACGGGCCTTCACCGCCTCGGTGCGCCGCTTTCTGGACGAGAACCTGACCCCCGACCTGCAGGCCGCCGGCCGCGCGACGGTCGGGACACATTCGGAGATCGGCGCCTGCCGCGCGTGGCATCAGCGGCTGCATCGCCGAGGCTGGATCGCGCCGGCATGGCCCATCGAGTACGGTGGCACGGGCTGGCCGGCGCGCCAGCGACTGATCTTCGAACATGAATGCGCCGAGCGCGACGCGCCGGTGCTGTTCGCGGGCGGGCTGCGCAATGTCGGCCCGATCCTGATCGCGCGGGGCGACGCGGACCAGAGGCGCCGCTACCTGCCGCGCATCCTCTCCGGCGCCGACCTCTGGTGCCAGGGCTATTCCGAGCCGGGCGCGGGCTCCGATCTCGCTGCCCTCGACACCCGCGCTGTCCGCGACGGCGACCGCTACATCGTCACCGGCCGCAAGGTCTGGACGACCGGCGCGCAGCACGCCAACCGCATGTTCGCCCTGGTCCGCACCTCGAGGCAGGGCAAGCCGCAGGAAGGCATCACCTTCCTGCTGATCGACATGGCCGCGCCCGGGATCGAGGTCCGTCCGATCCCGACCATGTACGGCGAGGCCGAGTTCAACGAAGTCACCTTCGATGG
The DNA here is from genome assembly GCF_002924445.1 of Minwuia thermotolerans. NCBI lineage: Bacteria > Pseudomonadati > Pseudomonadota > Alphaproteobacteria > Minwuiales > Minwuiaceae > Minwuia > Minwuia thermotolerans. The sequence continues at coordinate 13,316 of NZ_PIGG01000065.1, read as the reverse complement.
CGTCGCAGTACCGGCCGCCGACCGCGTCGGGCCCGAGAACGGCGGCTGGGGCGTGGCCAAGGACCTGATGAACTTCGCCCGCGCCAGCAACACGACCACCGGCCTGCTGCGCCGGACCTTCCGGCGGGTCCGGGCGATCGCGGAGACCGTGGACGCCGACGGCGAAGAACAAGTCCGCCTGGCGGCTCTGGCAGCGGAACTGACGGCGCTCGAGCAGATCGAACGCCACGCCGCCTCCCGCGCGCCCGGCGCGCCGGCGCCAGAGGCCGAGGCTTCGCTTATGAAGCTCACGGCGACGGAACTGCATCAGCGGATCACCGCGCTTGGCGTGGCGCTCGCGGGACCGTCGGCCTTTGTCTGTCTCGACCCTGAGAGCGCCGGCGCGCAGCCTTTCGCCGAGGCCGGCGTCCGGTATCTCGCCACGCGCGCGGCCACGATCTATTCCGGAACCAGCGAGATCCACCGCAACGTCATGGCGCGGCATCTGCTGGATTTCCGGCCCAACGCCCCCGCCTGAGAGGCGGTCGGGCGCGCAGGACCCGGCGGCGGCTTCTCCGCCCCTCTCCTCCTCACCGGAGACCGCCGCCGGCGTCTGTTCCCACCAATGAACCCGATGCCAGGGGTTGCGGCGCGCCCGCAACAGTCCACCTGTCGGGGCAAAGAAACAAAGCCCGGCGACGGCGCCATTCCGTCCCAACCGGGCAGAAAGCGCCCTGTAATTGCCTCGTCGCACCAAAGAAACCGCTGCCGCGACGGCGGCCCGGATCATGGAGGGTTTTGCCGACAGGACGGGCCTCGGACACGGCTCGGAAGCGGCGACCCGATATCTCTGGACCGATGCCTTCGCCCTCTGCGCCTTCCTGGAACTGCACGCGCGCACCGGGAATGGGCGCTATCGGGACCTGTCCTGCCGGCTGATCGATCAGGTGCATGCGACACTGGGGCGGTTCCGCGCCGATGACCCGCGCAATGGCTGGATCAGCGGCCTGGACGACGCAGAGGGACAGCGCAGCCCGACGGCCGGCGGCCTGCGCATCGGAAAACCCCTGCCGGAGCGCCGCCCGGAAGAGCCCTTCGACGACCGCCTCGAGTGGGAACGGGACGGGCAGTACTTCCACTATCTGACCAGATGGATGCATGCTCTCGCGCGCGCGGCCCGGGCCCTCGATCAGCCGGTCTATCTGCGCTGGGCCATGGAACTGGCCGCCGTGACCTTCGACGGCTTCGCCCGCCGGGATGCCGACGGGGAGGTCGCCGGCCTCTACTGGAAGATGAACACCGACCTCTCCCGGCCGCAGGTTCCTTCCATGGGCCTGCACGACGCCCTGGATGGGCTGCTGAGCTTCAGCGACCTGCAGCGTATCGCCGACGAATTCCAGGAGATGACGGCCGCGCCGCCACTGGGCGACCGCACCGACGCGCTCGCGCGACTTTGCCGCGGCCGCGACTGGACCACCGACGACCCTCTCGGCCTCGGCGGATTGCTCTGCGACGCCGCGCGGGCCGCCCACCTTTCCGAATGGGGCGCGCCGCTCGAACCGGAATTGCTGCCCGGATTGCTGGACGGCTGCGCCAGGGGCCTGCGCCTGTACCGGGCCGGCCGTCCGCTGGAACAGCCGGCCGCCCATCGCCTCGCCTTCCGCGAACTGGGTCTAGCCATCGGCCTGAGCGCCCTGCCGCTGATCGCGCGCCGGCTCGAAGACGGCCCGGCGCGCCAGCGCGATGCGTTGCCGGTTCTGGACGGCGACAGCAAACTCGCCGACGACATCGTCGGCTTCTGGCTCTCGGACGCCGCCCAGCGGGCGGCGTCGTGGGACGCGCATCGCGAGATCAACGAGGTGATGCTCGCCACCGCGCTGGTCCCCGACACCTATCTGAACTGAAAGCCTGCGTCAGCGACCCTTGAAGTCCGGAACGCGGCGTTCCGAGACCGCCCTGATACCCTCCTGGAAGTCCTCGGTCTGACGCAGGCGGTCCTGGATCGCCAGTTCGTGGTCCGTCGCCCGTTTGACCCGGTCGGCCAGGTCGCCGCGCAGGGTCGCGCGGGTCTCGACCACGCCCAGCGGCGAGTTCTCGGCGATTTCCGCGGCCAGGGCATGGGCCGTTTCGCGCAGCTTGTCCTGAGGCGCCAGCACGTCGACCAGACCCATCTCGTGCGCTTCCTCGCCCTTGATGCGGCGCGAGGTGTAGAACATCAGCGCCGCTTGGCTCTTGCCGATGACCTCCGGCAGGGTCACGGTCAGGCCGAAGCCCGGATGGAAACCGAGGCGGGTGAAATTGGCGGAGAAGCGCGCTTCCGGGCTGGCAACGCGGAAATCCGGCATCAGGGCAAGCCCCAGCCCGCCGCCGATGGCCGCGCCCTGGATGGCGCCGACGACCGGCTTCGGCGTCCGGAACAGCCGCACGGCTTCCTGGTAGAGATGACCCGAGTTGCGGTCGAGTTCCTGCTCGCCGCCGCCGCCGAAGTTCGCGCCGGCGCAGAAGGCCTTGCCCTGGGCGCACAGCATGATCGCGCGGCAGGCGTCGTCGCGGCCCAGATCCTCGAAGGCGCTGGCGAGACTTGCGATCAGTTCGAAGTCGAAGAAATTGTGCGGCGGGCGCTGGATCTCCACCACCGCCACGTGATCGTCCAGGGTGACCCCCAGGTCCTTGTAGTCGCCATAGCTGGCCATCAGTTGCTCCCCTTCAGCTTGTCCAGAAATCCGATCACGGCGGCGTTGAAGGCCGCCGGCTGATCCACGTTCGCAGCATGCCCGGCATCGGCGATCACCGCCTTCGACGCGCCGGGAATCTTCGCCGCCATGTAGTCGCTGGCGGCCAGGAACGGTTCGTCGCGGTCGCCGACCACCACCAGCGTCGGCACGGCGATGCCCGGCAGCGAAGTGATGGCGTCCGCGGTCCGCTGGGTCAACATGCCGTAGGCCGCATTCCGCAGCCCCTGGTAGTTCTGCTTCTGCAGCCGCGTCTCCGCGCTGGCCGAGAGCGCCGCCTCGCCCTTCGCCGCCAGCTCGTCGCCGCGGCCGCGGGCATAGGCGTTCCATTTCTCCCGCGCCTCGTCGTTCCTGAAGCCCGGGCCCGTGTCGATCAGCAGAAGCGCCCGCACCCGGGCGCCATGCGCCAGGTTGTAGGCCAGCGACATGTAGCCGCCGAGCGACATGCCGCCGACCACCGCCGTCTCCGCGCCCGCGGCGTCCAGCAGGGCGTCGATGTCGGCCACCGTCAGGTCGGCGGTGTAGAGCGCCGGATCGTCGGGCGAATCGCTCCGCCCGTGGCCGCGCATGTCCCAGGTCACGACCTTCCAGCCGGCATCGGCCAGCGCGGGCGCGTTCTCCCGCCACATCGCCGAGGAGGCGCAGAAGCCATGCGTCAGCAGCAGCACCGGCCCCTCGCCGGTGACCTCGTAGTGGATGTTCACGCCATCGCGCGCGAGTTCCGGCATCGGGCCGTCCTCCCCTGATTGTCGCGGTCTTCTCCCGTCGCTCGACGCCATTATGGACGCCACCGCCCCCGGATGGCGATGGCTTTGCGCGCCAGGCCGGGTCCCGGGATTTGGGAAGCCGCACCGGCATCCTATCTGATAGGAGGAACAATGCTCGGGCGAAGGGGTGACGGCATGCGGCGACCCGCCGGCAGGGACAGGCGAGGGAAACGGACATGAAGGTCCCCCGCCGGCAGCCCCATATCGTGCGCTATCTGCTCAGCGGCATCCTCGCCATCGTGCCGCTGTGGCTGACATGGATCATCTTCGACTTCATCCTGGGCCAGCTCGCCCGGATCGGCATGCCGGGGCTCAGGCTGACGGCGCGGCGGCTGGAGGAAAACTATCCCGACCTTGCCGAGTGGATACTGCAGTCCTGGATCGACGACGTGCTGGCGGCTCTGATCACGCTGCTGGGCCTCTATCTGATCGGCTGGGTCGTCAACCAGGTGATCGGGCGGCGGCTGTTCACCCTGTTCGAGAACCTGCTCCGCCGCCTGCCGCTGGTGGAAACCATCTATGGCAGCATCCAGCAGGCCATAACGGCACTGAAGACCAAGCCGGAGGGCACGCAGCGCGTGGTGCTGATCAACTTCCCTTCCCCGGAAATGCAGGCGGTCGGCTTCGTCACCAAGATCATCACCGAAGAAAGCACCGGTCGCCAGCTCGCCGCGGTCTATGTGCCGACCACGCCGAACCCGACCTCGGGCTATCTGGAGCTGGTTCCCGTCGAGAACCTGACGCCCACCGACTGGACCCTGGACGAGGCGATGAACTTCGTTATTTCGGCCGGGTCGGCCGGCCCGTCCCGGCTCAACACCACCACCCTGGCCGCCGCTCTGGAAGACGCGCCGCCGCGGGCGTGACGGGAGCGAACAATCGGAAACGAAAAACGCCGCCAACCCATCGGGTCGACGGCGTCTGGTCGGGTTGCGGGGGCAGGATCACCCACGTACCCAAGGTCGCGGTATCTGTCTGAATTGCTGGCGGCGCGACCACAATCCTGTTCCAACGCGCACTCATCGACGGGCGGAGCTGATCGGCAGGAAGCGGCTCAATTCTGCATGGGAACGCCGTCATCCCAGCGGAAGCCGACGCCGCCACCCTGCCAGACGCCTTCCCCGAGCGGATTGGGTCCATGGATATTCACCTGGAGTGGCAGTCCGAAGTCCGGAGCGAAATTCCCGGTGCCGCGGACGGTGCTGCGATGCAGGATCCGCAACCCCTGTTGTTCGACCGGCAGGTGGGCCTCCGGCGAAGCTCGATGCGCGACCGCCAGATTATCGACGAACACGCAGTCCCCTTTCCGGTATTCGTGGGAAATGGCGTACCCGTCATCCAGTCCGGCGTTCAGGATCCGGTTGTACTCATGACAGAGCTGCGTCAATTCAGCAGAACCGAGCAGGCGGAAGCCATCCTCTTCGGCTGCCTTTTCGATGACCGCACCGGTCATCCCCAGATGCAGCCAGATCGATTTTCGTTCCGATATGGGGTGCACGTGAACCAGCGGATGGACAACGCCTGAAGCGGAATTCACCGACGAAAGCCGGCTCCAGAACGCCTTCGTTTCGTCCGGCAGGGCATCATATGCGGCGCCCTGATGGGCGAAACTCGTGCCGCCACCTTTCTCGGCGGGGCGGATGATGTGGTAGCCAGCATGGGAAAAGGTGTCCGGAACGAAGCTGCCATCATTGTGCCATTGGGGGCCGACACCCGGGATCCCGTGACGCTGATCGTTCGAGAGGCGGAAGATATGGCGGTTGCCACCGGGAGTGGCGGGGTGGACGCCATGGGTGCTGTGCAATTGCCTGCCGCCCCACCAACAGCTGGCACGGAGAAAGTCCTCGACTTCCAGTTCCTTCTCGTTCCTGAATACGAGAAATCCGCGATGAGCCATTTCCGTTTCAAGCGCGTCCAGGACGTGGTCTGGCGGCAGTTCCCGGGATGCCAGGTCAATGCCCTGAACCTGCGCGCCTATCGGATCGAGCGGAGTGATTTCTCCGCCGAATTTCTCGATCGCAGCCACGCGCGCCGGATCGGGCGGGCAGAGTCTCGAAGATTTTGTATTCAATGCCGGCCTCCATTCCTTGTGTACAGATGGGAATGAACCTCAGCGCCGTGAACGGCGGGCATAGGCTGCACTGCGTTCCAGAAGGTTTCCGGCGGCGGTCGACTGATGGCGCGACAGATAAGCCTCTGCCGCGCGTCTCGCCACCGCCGCCGCTGCACGGAAATCATTGCCATCGCGTGCAAGCGCCCGGGCCCGATGCTCGAGCACAGCCGGCAGACCGGCGTCCACGCCTCTCTGCAGCAGATCGCGCGAAGGTTCATCGAGATGACCCGCGTCTGCCATCCGGGAGAGGACAATCCAGGCAATACCGGCCCCGCCCTCGGCCGCTTCCCGCAAACGCCGGATCAGCGCCTGCTTGTCACCGGGCGCACGCCCCTGAAGCATCAGCACGGCCAGCGTGTACCCGGCGGCTGCGTAACCTTGATCGGCGAGGCCGGCGAGCAGCTTTGCCGTCTCGCCATCCCGTTGCGGCGCATGCAGCGTGGCGGCACGGGCAAGCTGGAACAACGTGACCGGGTCCGGGTCTGCCGCGCCCGCCGCTTCCCCGCACACGACCAGGGCCTCGGGCGGGATCCGGTCGTAGGCGACCCCGTCTGTTCTTGCCTCAGGGTCGTTTACGAAAGCCGCCAGACGGTCGCACTCATCGGCGGTGTCAGCTTCCCTTGTTTCGACTTCTTCCGGAAAACGCATCCGGATAGCGGTGAGGAGGCCATCCGGACCAAGCATCGCATCTGAAAGATCGACCACTGCCGGCCGGGCGACATCGGATACCGTCACCGCCGAAAAATCGGCAGAAGGTCTGAACACACCGCCGAGACTTTCACGCCGTGGCACCGATGCCCGGACCTCACCGGTTGCAGTATCGATCAGCCGGAACATGTCGGCGCCGCCGTTCACCCCGATCATCCAGTGTTCCTCCGCACCGAGGAAAGGACGTGCGGGAACTGGCGTCGAGCCGCCATCGCCGGGGATCCGGTGGAGAACCCGACCGGTCTGCGCGTTCCGGACCGCGACTTCGCCCCGCGCGTCTTCGGAGACGATGATCCGGTCCTGCGCACCCATTGCGTAGGCCGCCCCCCAGTCGAGGTCGAAGCGCTTCTCACCGGTTTCGAGATCGATCAACCAGGACGTGCGCGTCTCGTCCCCGAATCTGTGCAGCACAGCCGAATGGGGGCCTGCCGCCACTATGCGGACCGTTCCGTCCTGTTCGCCGAAGGGCACAGTCGTCCCGGTCTCCGTGTCATGCCGCCACAGACCCTTCCGGTGAACCAGAAGAGCCGATTTACCGCTGCCCGAGAAATACATGTCCGACGCTTCCGACGGCAGAGTTCGGGTCGCATCGAGCCCGCCTTTCTCAATGCTCGCCAGAAGGAGCCGGGCATCATCGGTCAGCACTGCAAGACGCCCTTCCGGCAGGAATGACATCTTGCGGACATGCCGTGCCCCCGCCCCTGACTCCGCATCGATCATTGCCAGCCGCTCGCCGCTCGACGTCCTGAAGATTCCAATACCGTCATTCGAAACCAGGGCCAGAAGGCCGTAAGACCCCCAGGCGACCCGGCTGCTTTCGAAGCGCTCGCCGCCCTCCAGCGGCACAGGTGCAATGCCGTCTCTGGACAGAACGGCCATACGAAACCCGGAGAGCCGAAGCAGTTCCCTGCCGGATGCCGGATCGGCGCTCAGCTGGACAGCATCGTCGATCGTGCGCACTGCACTGGCAGAGGCCATGTCCCAGTAAGTCAGCGGTTCGCCATAGCGGCCATTGACCGCGACCGTATCCCCGCGCGGCGCGGCGGTGGCAGAGAGTCCCCCGCCGAAGGTCAGGTCAAATGGCTCGATCCGCCACAGGCCCAACCGCCCCTTGCCGTCATGGACGGCCAGAACGGGGCCGGCGGGCCGCTCCAGTATCTGTATCCAGCTTGCGCCGCCGTCCGGATTCACGGCCAGCACATCGCGCCCGTTCCCGGTCGACCATACCGAAACGAAGCCGTCCTGATGCACGATGGCCAGGTAGCGCCCATCGCCGGAAAGATGAAATCCACCCGCAGGCGGCGCATTCCTGCCGATCCTGTGAACAAGCTCGCCGCTCTGCCCATCCAGCACCGAGAACTGCTGCTCATGGCGCAGGATGAATCGCTCGCCGCCGTTCGCCACGCCAGCCAGGCCGAACACGGTGGAGACCGAAAGAGGCGTCCCGGAAGCCGGATCGGCCGCGCTGGTCAGGCTCACGCTGTTCTGATCAGCGCGCGCCACAAGCCGGCCGTCGCCAAGCAAGAGCATATCTTCGGCCGGCTCGCCGCCGCTGAATATCCGGACAGGTGACTGGCCGGCCGCCCAGAGCCACCAGGAATCCTGCGCCTTGAAGGCCAGTTGTCTATCGGCGGGCACGAACACCAGCCCACCGGCCCTGGCCACGTGTTCGTCAACCAGTGAGCCCCGCCTGTCACGCAGTTCCACTCTGTCGGGGTTTCGATAGGCCAGCGCGACGAATTCTCCGTCCCCGGAAACCGCTACGGCCTCGAATTGAGCCGGGGCCGCCAGATCGAACATCACCGAACCGTCGGAAAGGCGAAGCGCCAGCGTCCTGTGGTCACCATCCCGGTACTCGCTGGCAATGACGATATCCTGTGCCGGATGAATGACGGCGTCTGCGAACTGCCGGTCATAGTCCGTCTCGGCAACCACCTCGCCGGTACCGGGATCGAAGACCGTCAGGCTGCCCCACGCGCCCGGCTGACGCTTGCTGCGGACCGCTGCGAGTTGGCCGTTGTCCAACCAGGCGATGGCTTCGACATCGGGTACCGCCAACGGCGTGACGTCCCCTGTCCGGAACGACCAGACCTTCAGGTCAAGCAGGTGACGGGTTGCGATGAACGAACCCTTGGGACCCATGCTGGTCTCTGCAAAGCCGATGGGAGGCGCAGGCGCGGTTTCGAGATAGCCGAGGAAGCGGTCTGTGAAGAGGAGCTGGCGGGCGACAGCCGCGCCATTCTTCAACAGCGGCGCATCATCCAGGGATTGCGCCGTTTCCAGCGCGTCGCGCACCATCGGCGCGGCCCGGGTATGCGCACCATCGCCGATCAGCGCAGTGGCGTCTGAAAGGTTCCGCCGGGTCCGTTGGACCAAGGCTTCCCGAAGGCGCCGTTCGGCAAGGTCTCTCTGCTCCTCTGCCCGTTGCCGTTCGGCTTCCGCGCGGTCCCGCTCGGATTCCGCCGTGGCGCGTTGCCGTTCCGCCTCGGCGCGCTGGATATCGGCTTCGACCCGCTGGCTTTCGGCTTCGATGGATTGCAGCCAGGCGAAAACCGAGAGGCCCGCGGTTATCAGCGCGACGGCGATCGAACCGGCAATCCAGCCCCTTTGCCGCGCCTGTGATGCCCGTCGGCTCTCCCGGATCAGGGCGATGTGGGCTTCGGTGATGTCAGGCGAATCCTTCGGCCGGCTGTCGCGCCAGGCTTCGGCGTCCGCAATGTCCTGCCCGCGGAGCAACAACCGTTTCGGGCGGCCTGCGTCCTGCCATCGACGCGCAAGACCGGAGAGCCGGGTATGTTCACGCACCCAGTCGATGTCCGTGCTGAGCGCCGATGACAAGGTGTCGATGGCATTCTCGAACGGATCGCGTTCGGTGCAGAAGATGAAATTCAGCCGCGAAAGCAGCGGCGGAATGGCGCTCCCCTCCACCTCCTCGATGACGATGGGCGCGATCCGCTTGTTCAGACTGGTTGCGTACTCGACCTCCCAGGCACAGACCTCGGAAGCTATGGATTGCGGGCTCATCAGGAAGACGATCGTATCGGCTTCCTCGATCAGCTGTTGCAGCCGCTCCCGCCACTCCTCGGTCGGCAAGATGTCCTCGGTATCGCGAAAGACGCCGAAATGCCGGCTGCGCAGCGCATCGGCGATCCCCTGTGCCCGTTCCCGGTCCTTCCGCGAATAGGACAGGAATACCTTCGGCTCGTCCTACGGCAGGTCTTCGTCAATGGGTGCAACGGAATCGGTCATGGCGCCGATGGAAGCTTAGGGGCTGCCGGGCCACCGCCCAACAGTCCATTGCCTGTTCCCCGGAACCGGACGACGCCCGCAATGGTCAGGGCCAATCCGATTTACGCTGAGACGGGCCACGTGACATCATCGAAAGCGGTTACGCGGACTGCCATGACAAGAGGCCGCAAGGCCCGCAAACAGAGGGACCGAGATGGATTTGGACCAGGCCGCTACAGGCCATCAGGCCTGGGCGGCGGCGAAGGCCGAACTGTCCAGAGGGGAAAACCTGCACGCCCACGACCTGGCGGCGCGCGCGCGCGAGCAGTGGCCCGACCATGAGGGCCTGAAACATCTCGCCGTCCTCGCTCTCGCCCGTTCCGGAGCGGTCGATCTGGCTCGAAGACGGTTCGGCGAATATGGCCTGGACGAAGCCCGGAGCGAGGAGTCGTTCTCTCTGGACGCGCGCCTGCACAAGGATCGGGCATTGGCCGATCCGGACCGCCCCGACCACGAAGCGCTCGATCAATCCATCGCGGCCTATGAAAGCGGGTATAATGTCGATCGCGGCTATTATCCCGCGATCAACATCGCGACGCTCTCGTTGCTGGCAGGATATGCGGAGAAGGCCCACCACTGGGCCACTGCGGCGCTGACCGATGCCGAGGCAAAACTGGAGCGCGACGGCTACTACGCCGAGGCCACGCGCGCCGAAGCGCTTCTGCTGCTCGACCGGACCGAGGAGGCGGCGGCCTCGGCGGCGCAGGCCGCGGCGCTGGCAGGCGCCAACTACGCCGAATGCGCGACAACCTTGCGGCAACTGCAGATGATATGCCGCCACAAGGGGTTGCAAGCGTCCCTGTTGGAAAGTCTCCGACCGCCACCGGTCATCCATTTCTGTGGCCATATCATCGCCCCTCCCGGCGCCGCCGGTCGGTTCCCCGCCGACCAGGAAGGTGATGTCCGGGAGGCACTGCGAGAAACATTCGCCGCCCTTTCCTGCAGCTACGCGATCGGCAGCCTCGCCGCTGGCGCCGATATCCTGGCGGCAGAGACGGCACTGGACGCCGGTGTGGCGCTGGATGTGGTCATGCCTTTCGACCGGGACGAGTTCGTCGAACTGTCCGTCGCCCCCGCCGGCCGGCATTGGGTGGCGCGGTTCGAGCGCTGCTACGCGCGGGCGCACAAGATCCACCATGTCACCAGGGATGCCTATCTGGGTGACGACGAGCTGTTCGGATATGCGTCCGAATATGCGCTCGGCCTCGCCAGGCTTCGTGCGCAATGGCTGTCCGCAGAGTTGAATCAGATCGCCATCTGGGACGGCGAGCGCGGTTCGTCTGCGGCCGGCACATATCACGACCTCGAGCTCGGCCGCCGGGCCGGCTGTTCCCAACATGTCATTCGTGTCCACCCGGAAACTTCCGCAGCACCGGCTCCGGCGTCCGCTTCAGAAAGCTCGGGCGAGCAGCCCGGTCAGCTGAAGCGCACACGGAATACCCTGATCTTCGGCGACTTGAAGGGCTTCAGCAGATTGTCGGACGCCCAGATGCCGTCCTTCGTGGAACATGTCCTGGGGGCCATCGCGCAGGTTCTCGAAGCACAGGGCGACCAGCTGATCCTGCAGAATACCTGGGGCGATGGCATCTTCCTGGTATTCAGGGATCCGGGCAATGCAGCCGCATGCGCCTTTGCGCTGCAGGAAGCCATGGCCGCCATCGACTACTCGAAAGCGGGACTTCCCGGCGATCTCGGGCTCCGGCTGGGCTGCCATTACGGGCCGGTCTATGTGACGCGCGATCCGATCCTGCAGCACGACAACTGTTTCGGCTTCCACGTCACCCGCGCCGCCCGCATCGAGCCGATTACACCCGAAGGCTCCGTCTACGTGACCGAACAGATGGCCGCCGCCCTTGCCCTGTCCTATCCCGACCAATATCGAGCGGACTATGTCGGCCAACAGCCACTTGCAAAGAACTACGGCTCGTTCGGAATGTATCATCTCAATCAGTGTTGATCGAGCTGGGCAGAAAAGTCACCGAAGCAGCGTAATGGCGGCTTCCCACCGAGCGGTGCTGTCGGAGCTCGATAGCACCACACCCCGGGACACCAGGCGACGGCAGAACAATCGGGCCGAAAGCGTCCGTCAGCCGTTCCGACGAAGAGCGTATTCCGTGCGGCTGTTCCAGCGCCCGGTCATGCTGCAGAAGCTCATCATTATCCACAATCCCTCACATGGGGAATGGTTGGTCAAGGCACGGTTCAGTTTGCTTCGTGCATAGCACTCCTTCCAGGCTGTTGGGATCCAGGTCCGAGCCCTTTCCAATGACTCGGCCCGTTTCCGGACCGATCAAACTCACATCCGGTCGCCGGTCGAGCCGGCTGCACCAATATCCCGCTTTCTGCGGTGGAGGCTCAGGAGGACGGAGCCACTCTTCAACACGGCTATTTCAGCCAAATGATTGTTCGGTCCGTCCACCTGGATCCGGCAAGGCTGATCAGGCCCTGCGGAACAGGATCAGAGGGTAAAGCGGCTTGCTAGGTTGCGCTCATGATCGCGCCCTCTGGAACAACGCCCGTAGTCACAAACTTCCACAGCGCGACGAGCAGCTTGCGCGCCAGAGCCACGATCATGACGCGTCTGTTGCGGCCGCCGACGGCCTTGGCTCGCTCGTGAAACCACAACGTCAAGGCGGACTTCGGCTGGTGCCTCAGCCATAGCCAACTGAGCTGGATCATTGTTGTACGAAGTCGCGCGTTTCCGGCCTTCGAGACGCCCTGCTCCCGGGCAATGGTTCCGCTCTGCCAGGGCGTTGGAGCCAGCCCGGCGTAAGAGGCGAGTTGCCTTCGGTTGGCGAAGTGCCGGAAGAGCCCTTCGGACCACAGGACCATGGCGAATTCCGGACCGATGCCCCTCAACGCCTGGAGGACCGCCGGCGGTGACTGCGATACCTTGGCCTGTGCTGCGAGAAGCGCATCACGCTGCGTCTCCACCATCCTGATCTGTTCCAGAATGAGCTCCAGTCGGTCTAGTTCCCGGCTGAGACGCTGCTTCAGGCAGGCCGGGAGCGGACGTCTATCGCCAGTTCCAAGTGCCTCCAGGCGTTGACGCCGGTCCTGCCGAACCGGCTCGTAGTCCCTGATGCCCTGCGCGAAGAGCAGCCCCTTGATGCGGTTGACGTGCTCGACCCGTTCGGCGATCAGGGACCGGCGCTCACGGCTAATCTGCCGACGGTCCTCTGCCTCTGGCGTGGGCGCCTTCACTATGGCGCAGACCCGCGGCTCGCCGCGTTTGTAGGCGAGCAAGGCTCTGACGAGAGCCTCGCCGTCGATCCCATCCGTCTTGGCACGTCGCCGACGGCGCGAAGTGGCTATGGAAGCCGGGTCCACGACATGGCTCTCGATGCCGGCGTTCCGAAGAGTGCGATGGATCCAGAACCCGTCCAGGCCAGCCTCATGGATCACGATCAGGCGGTACGATTGTCCGGTACGCGCCATGCTCTTCGCCTGCAGCTGGGAGAATCTCGCGAGTAGGCCTGCGATATCCCCGCTCCGTACCTGGTGTCTGGACATCTTCTCCCCGCCGCCGGGCGACAACGACGTGATCAGCCAGGTTGATCGGCTGAGTTCCAGCGACACGAAAACTGCACTCAGATCAGTGCGGACCGCAGCCCGCTCTTCGGAAAGGTGTTCGATCGATGACATGGTTGCCCCCTACAGAGTCATGTTGCGACACCACTCTGAAGGGGTGGGTCGCGACCTACCCCATGGGATCTTCAACCTCGATCG